>SCQA01000120.1 GCA_004298725.1 bacterium | reverse complement strand
TGGCGCTTACATGTTGTTGGTTTTTTCAGAAAAAATTCGGTAAGAAATTTATTTTTATTCTCTTCGTGGTTTCAAATAGCTCCGTAGTTCTGGTTTTTAGCGCCAACATGACGGCATTTCTTGAAAAAGGTCTTTTTTTCTTAGTTCTTCCTGTTGCCGTGTATCTGTTTTTTTCCGGAAAAAGAGCGGCAATGAAATACTCTCTTGTTATAGTAGCGGCTATGTTTAGCCTGTGCCTATCAACCGACCTGATTAACAGTTTTATAAAGACCTCGTTTTTCTATAATGATTCAAGGCATCCGGGCGTAATTTTGAACATAAACACAACCCCGCAAAGGCCTCAATTTTCAGATACGCGCGCGTCCTTCGTGGTGTCGCCGGAATATCTTCCATATCAAAGTGCAAGGTACCTTTCTATCCTGTACCGGTTGCCTGTTGCCGTGTCGTCTGTAAAAGAGAACCTGCCTTATGAGTTGTATAAGAATATGCCAAGGCACGTTTTTTTTGATTCACAGCAGGCGCATTCATTTTTACCGTTGCCTTACAATGTTAATTCCAGCGTCGTTAGTCAGGAAGTAATAGAAAAAGACAACGAGTTGCTACTCAAGGTGTTTCCGTTGTCTAAAGGCGATTCTTACGTTGGCTTTAAGACCACGGAAATCGAAAACATAAGAGGGGCGTACGTATGGTTTTCAGTATGGATAAAGAGCGTTGCCAAAGCCCGCGGCTCGGTTCAGATTAGCATTCAGGACAGAGATACCGGAGTTAATCGTTCGGATGATGCTTTTAAGGCTAATTTTTACGGTAATACCGGTGGTTGGGAGCGCGTTACTGTAGGAAAATACATAGGTAATGATTCGCGGTATCTAAGCGTAAAAGGCGTTGTTACCGAAAAAGGCATGGAAGCTTACTTCAAAAATCCAATAATTGAGATAACCCCCCGAGAGGATATTAAGCGCGATTTTGAATTCGCGTTGATTAACAAGAGGTGGAGCAGTTTCCTTTTGCAAGCGTCGTATTTCAATCTTGTTAATTCCGGCATTCCCCCGCGTGTCATGGAGAAGATATTCGCTATCAACGGGCCGCTCATTCAGTTCAAGAAAGACGTTATTCAATTAGATGACGGTCTTATACCGGATTATCTTAAAAAGCTTGGAGATGACAGCGCTATAAAACTCTTGGCGGAAAAAGCCTTTGTGGATAGCGTTCCATTGAACAATGCAGGTAAAACCTTCGCGGATAGCGGACCGGAGTTCAGTTATTCCGTCCGGCGGTATGATTACGATTTTATCGAGCTTAAAGTTTCAAGCCCGTCAAACGGCTTCCTGTATTGGGCTGACGGCTATAACAAAAACTGGCATGCTTATGTCAACGGTGCGGAAATGCCCGTGGCAAGGGCTAATATGAACTTCAAGATTATCAGACTGCCTAAAGGTGAAAGTGAAGTAAGGTTTGTTTACAAGGCTGACCGGTTCAAATACGGTTTAGGGCTTTTTTACGGAGCCTTATTCGCTGGAGTCAGCGTCGGCTTGATAACTTATGCAACGGGCCGAAAGGAAAACTAATTGAGTTCAGGTATATTTCTGCGAGTCTCTTTCTCTGTTCCTTAGCTGGATGAGACTTGTAGTTTGTTCCGCTGTTACCGCCGGTATCATCGGCAGTTTTTTAGAAAATAAGTAACGCCCTCTCTTTTTATACAAGAAAATTCACAGGATACACATTAAACACGCATGGACTTTTTGCGCCTTTTTTGATATTCTTATAGAATAGAGTATAGAAATGGGCAAAGGTTATTTATGTTCAACGAAGCAGTGAAAATGGGATTGAAAAGAATAGTCGGTGAGAAGTTTGCGTCTTTTTCAAAAGAAGACCTGCTCTGCTATTCTTATGACGCGACCAACAAGATGTATCTGCCGGACGCGGTTGTTTTTCCGCGTACAAGCGAAGAGGTCTCCGCGATATTAAAGCTTGCCAACAGCGAAGGGTTCTTTGTTGTGCCGCGTGGCGCGGGAACTGGCTTTACAGGCGGAAGCGTGCCTGTAAACGGCGGCGTTGTGCTCTCGCTTGAGCGCATGAACGGCATAATAGAAATAGACGCGGACAATCTTTTTGCCATAGTCGAGCCCGGACTGGTAACGTGGGAGCTTCAGCAGGAGGTTGAAAAACTCGGCCTGTTTTACCCGCCCGACCCCACAAGCCTGAAGTTTTCAACCATAGGCGGCAACATAGCCGAATGCGCGGGCGGCCCGCGCGCCGTAAAATACGGGGTTACCCGCGATTACGTAATGGGGCTTGAGGCAGTGTTACCAACCGGAGAGATAATAAATACGGGCGTAAGAACCGTTAAAGGCGTTGTCGGGTACGAC
Organism: bacterium; assembly: GCA_004298725.1. Lineage (GTDB taxonomy): Bacteria > Desulfobacterota > GWC2-55-46 > GWC2-55-46 > GWC2-55-46 > SCQA01. The sequence goes on along the minus strand of SCQA01000120.1, from coordinate 370 downwards.
CTTACAAGGCTTATAACAGGCTCCGAGGGCACGCTTGCCGTTATAACCAAGGCGGTGCTTAAGCTTATTCCTTTGCCAGAGGCAACGCTGACCATGCTTGCCACGTTTCCTGACGTAAACGGCGCGGCAAAGGCGGTATCCGGTATTATAAAGGCAAAGATAGTGCCGTCAACACTTGAATTCATGGATAGCGTTTCAGCCAAATGCGTTGAGGAGTACGCAAGAGTAGGGCTTCCGCAGACAGGCGCGGTACTGCTAATAGAAGTTGACGGAACTTCTGAAACAATCATTAAAGACGCCGGAATAATAGAGGGAATTTGCGTTGAAAACGGCTCTGCCGAAGTTAAAAAAGCAACCGGAAAGCACGAGG
>SCQA01000119.1 GCA_004298725.1 bacterium | reverse complement strand
GGGAGGATTATATGAAAACCTTACGGCTTGCCGACGGATTAGCATATTTTGCAAATCTTTTAATAGCTTCAATAATTGTCCTTGCCATTGGTTTGTAGATGTCAAATAGAGTTCTAATGTTACTTTAATGTTCATTCTTATATAATGTCATCATACTTCAACAGCAAGAGTCAGTAAGTGGCGTGAAATAACGGCATAATTTTAAGTTAACAAGATTGCTTAAGCATTTCAATATCTTACCGCCATACCAGAGATTCAACCGTTGGTGCGGCAAAGTAATAAACCCTCTAAGAAACATAACCCGCCTAAACCCGCTTAACAATGGGGGCTGTCATAATGACAGCCCCTTCATTCATTTCATCGTATGTACGCCTCTTGTATCAAGCGGTTTTTCTTGTATTTTTTAATCGAATTTTAATCTGTATTGTAATATCTTTGATATTATTACCAGAGAAGGCCTTTATGTTAATTATTAAGGAGGGAATGTAAATGGGGAGATATTTGAAACCGGTCGTGCAAGGAGTTCTGGCTTTATCGTTGTTCTTGTCATTCTCAACGGCTTCGGCGGAGATGACGGTAATTACAAAGGACGGACGCAAGTTTACTTTGCCGGTTGATAGTGGCGAGATAAAACGGATAGAATACGCGGACGGCCAGTCACAGACACGCGGTAATGAAGTTGCGGGCACATGGAATTGGGTAGCCGGTCAGACGCTTGTGGCTCGCGAAAACGGCAGTTTGGACGTCTTCGACGCTTCAGGAAACAAAATAAATGATGGCCGATGGGAGTTGCTTGACGCCGTAGCCCGCCGTTACCGCTTTACTCACCGCGTAGGTGGATGGGTTGACACCGTTGTGCTCAGTTCTGACGGACGTAGCCTTGACGGCACAAATAACCACGGTCACGGTATTCACGGTTCGAAACGCTGATGTCTTCGCGTCAATTCCGAGTTCAGAAGATAAAAGAAAAGCCTGTTTATTAAGCGGCATCTAACGGTTGAGCGTATCTTGTAAGGCGCGTTTGTGTCAACGATAAGCAACAAGAAGTTTTCTGAGTCAGGCAGGTAAATGAGGAGGCATCGCATGAGGATTTTGCTTATTGAAGACGAAAAAGACCTTGCGGCCATCATAAGGCAGGGCCTTGAAGAGGAGAATTACGTGGTTGACGTGGCCCATGACGGTGAAGAGGGGCTTTACATGGCTGAGAACTTCTCGGCTGACGTCGTGATACTTGATATAATGTTGCCGGTGATGGACGGCCTTACAATGCTTACAAAGATGCGCCATAAGGGCATAAGCACTCCGGTAATTATGCTTACCGCGAGGGATTCGCTCGTGGATAAAATAAAAGGCCTTGACATAGGCGCGGACGACTATCTTACCAAGCCATTCGTATTCGGCGAGTTGCTCGCGAGGATACGCTCTCTCATAAGGCGCAAGGTGGACGTAAAGCAGGCCGCGATATGCATTGACAATCTTGAGATAAACACGGCCAACCACGAAGTGAAGCGGGGCGGAAAGGGTATTACGCTTTCCGCGCGGGAGTACGCGCTTTTGGAGTATCTCGCGTACAGAAAAGACAACGTGGTAAGCAGAACCGAAATTATCGAGCATATCTACCACGAAGATTCGGACATGGACTCGAACGTGGTTGACGTTTATATAAATTACCTGCGCAACAAAATAGATAAGGGCGCCGGAAAGAAGCTCATTCACACCGTGCGCGGCGCAGGTTACATGTTAAAGAGCGAGTAGCAATAAGGCGGTTTATAATGTTTAATTCAATTAAAATAAAGCTTGTCGTCTGGTTTCTTGCAGTCTTTTCAATCGTCTTTATCGGGCTTGAGGTTTTCATGTACTACAAGCTTGAAAGCGTTGTCGTCAGCCTTGTTGACGACCACCTGAAGTCAACCACCAACTCGCTTGCGAACCTCCTAACCGTTGAAGACGAACACGGCCAGATTGCCATGGGCCTTGCCGAGGTCGCTCAGGCCACAACCGGCGATTACGCTGAAAAGCTCTCCGGCCATTATTATCAGATTTACAACCAAGCCGGACAGATACTGGTGCGCTCGCCGTCGCTTTCACTTGCCGGCGCAAGCCTGCCGGTATCGCAGGAGAGCATGACGCCTTTATACGACAGCGTAGTAGGGCCGGAAAATAGGGAAATGCGCATGATAACGCAGTCTTTCAAGTATTCTTCAATGGGCGTGCTGACGTTTCAGGCCGCGGAGTCGCTTGACCAGACGAACCGGCTGATGAAGTCGTTTAAAGATATAGTCATGATCATCTTCCCCGCTATTTTTATCATCTGCACAGTGGGCGTGCTTGTGATAACGAATTGGGCGCTTCGGTCGCTCAGGGCGTTCACCGCGAAAATAAGCCAGATAACCGAAGAGAACCTAAGCGACCGCGTTGACGAGAAGGGCATGGCTACGGAGCTGGAGCCGCTCGCATTAAGTTTCAATACCATGCTCAGCCAGCTTGAGGGGTCGTTTGCGAGGCAAAAACAATTCTTGTCAAACGCCTCGCACGAACTGAGAACGCCGACTTCAATAATAAAAAGTTTTTGCGACGTGATGCTTACGCGTGAAAGAAATACCGAAGATTATAAAGAGGCCATAAGAAAAATCGGCGACACGGTCAACAGGATGTGTGACATCATAAACCGCCTGCTTGTCGTCTCAAGGTTTGACACAAAGGGCATTGAGGTAAAGAGCGCCAGAATAGACCTTAAAGATATATTGAAGGATGTTTTGAAACTTATAGAGCCGTCAGCCGTTGCCAAAGCCGTCAATATCGGCCTCTCAGGAGGCAATATAATAATTCGCGGAGACAGGGAAGGGCTTACGGAAGTCTTTTCAAATATTATCGAAAACGCGATAAAATACAACAGGTCTGGCGGCTCCGTGGACATAACGGTCGGCGAGGACAACGGCAACGCGGTTATAACGGTGGAGGACACGGGCATAGGCATATCTGCCGGAGAGACAGATAAGATATTCGACAGGTTCTACCGTGTTGAAGCAAGCCGTACCGTTACCGTCGGAAGCGGGCTTGGTTTGTCAATTGTGCGTACCGTTGTCGAGGCGCACGGCGGCAAGATTGACGTAAAGAGCGAGGTTGGCAAGGGTTCTGTCTTTACAATAACGCTTCCCAAGAAAGCAGGCGTCAGCGGTAAATAGAGTATAGTTGAAACTGCTGGAATAAAAGGGCTTTGCGGTTCGTTATAACCGGGTTTTAGCCGCTTGTTATGAATGTATCAGCCGTCTGCCGCTATTTGCGCGGCGGACGGCTTTTTTTATGCCTATGCAGTAATGTCATACCGGTAAAGGCTTAAAAACGTACTGTCTAATCTTGTCCTAATTATGTTTATGCTACTATTTTTGCATCAAAAGCGTTACGGAGGCAAAGCCTATGCGTATATTGTTCGACGTAAGCGGCACTGTCCTTGGCATGGCTGATATGACGCCCCGGCCCGGGATAAAAGAGACGATAGAAACGCTTCGCAACTTCGGCAACGCAGTTGATTTTTGGACCGGCGGGCCGACCTCTGAGTATTCCTTCATTCTAAGTCAGCATGGGATAGACGGTACTGTCTATTCAAAAAATAATCCTTTGCCTTTTGTCCCTGATATCTGCGTTGACGACGACCATCTGGATTATTTATCCTGCAAGGTTGTGGTTGTTCCAAGGTATATAGGCGGAAACTCGCCGCACATGGAGATTAAAGCGTCCGCGCTCCTCTCCACGTCTGATCTTAGAAAATAATAGCGCCAGTGTAAAACCTGATATTTATATAAGATTTCACGGAGAACAACGGTACGCCGTCTGTTGACGAGTGTTATAAATATAATGAATAAACGTGATAAATGACAAAAAAACAATGGGATTTACTTGGAAACTGTGGCATATGGTGGCATAGAATCAAACAAGTGTTGATTTTAAAAAGCGTCGCGGTGTTCCTGCATTAAGGCTCCTTTTCTATCTCAGCAGGTGTAACCCCATCCGTTTTTATATCCTTTGCCCTTATCGGCCATACACGGACAAAAGGGTAGTTTTTCTTTAAGGTATAAATCAGCCTGCCGAGGTATTTATTATCGACCTTACTTTCAAGGATAAGTACAATCCCCGGTGTGCGCTTGGTCTTCTTGCCATAATATAATGCCTGCCCGATCGCTTCTTGCCATTTTGGCGCGAACTCAACCTCCACCGCGTGAGTAGTTGTCAAGCAGTCAACCCTTGAGCCGCCGGAGACCACATACTCCATCACGCCGCCGGCCTTATCACACCAGACCTTCTGGTATTCTTTTTCTTTGTGAGGATGTTTTCCATAAGCGGGGGCAGAGATTATTAAAATTAAGGGCACTATAGTCAAGAGAGCGAGGTATTTTTTCATTAAGTTCACAAGCTATATACTATAAGAAATATAGTATAATTCATTTAAGAGTTATTATTTCCGCCGCTTCGCCAGACATAGAGTAAATAGCCGTTATAAGAGTATGAAGGCGCTTTATTTCCTTTCCCGGCACACTTAATTCCTTACCCGTGAGTTCAAATAATTCATCATCGGTTTTTTTACAAGCTGATATATTTTTAAGTTCGATGCACTGCCATGCTTCTTCAATAGCCTGTTTTTCAATTTGACGAAAAGTTTCTAAGACCAACCGTCCTTTTTTAAAAGTATCCTTATCGATGCGTGATACTCATCTGCCGTTCGTCCACGTCGCACCGGCAGTCGCCGGCGCGGCGTCCTCTTATTCGCCTGCACGCTATACAATATACTGTGCCAAGGGCCCATGGCCTTAATCGCCGTTGCCTGCACGGTCTTTTTTTATATTTTCGTTTGCCGCAGGCTCCAGCTTACCAGCTAATTCATCATAAACTTCCTCGATAATCCCGCGGACTTCCGCCCTCTCTTTAAGGTTGCCTTCCTTGTATATGCGTTCGAGTTTTTTTACCAGATTTATGAGCTTTTCGTCTTCAGGGTACTTCGTAGAGAGTTCTTTTTCAAGAAGCTTTTCTTCAGAATATAAGTCCGGGCGAAGATATCTCAGTTCAGCCTCTATATCTAAATGCCCTATATCCGGCCCTGCAAGAAGTTCAGACAAATCGGTCTTATTCCATGCAGGGGTTTCATTCGCCTTAAATCTACGCACATAAACAGGTAGTCCTTTACCTTTTATCTTTTCAAGAATTTTGCGGTATATATTTGGCCCGCCGCCCGTGTAACCTGAGCGCGTAGAGCCTCCTTCCATGGAGAGGACGCCGCGCTTCGTATCCAAAATGAAACCGTTAGCGCATCCTCCAAGCCCGTCGTGATAGGTCAATATAAATGCTTTTGAGATGTCACTTCCTTCAAATTTCTCAGTGATCCATTCTTCTGCCTTCCAAGAGCTTGATGGTGAAGATGCCCAGCCTATTCCGGTGAGGAGCCAGTCTTTGTTTATCGAGTATTTCAGGCAAAACAATTCTAACAAAGTCTGCCCAGGGTGTTTCTCATCACCTTCAAGCATCCTCACATAGTCAGGTGTTATGCCGAGTTCTCTGGCAAAATCTGCTTTTGAACGTGAACCACGTAAGGCTTTTAAGCGCGTACCTAAAGACATAGTTCGTATAATCCTAAAAAGTCCTTGACATATCCTAACTCAGTTAGTATACTCCCTTCATCAGTTAATCCGCATTAACCTTGGAGGCAAAAAATATATGAGTCTTAAATACAAGCCACTTAACAAGTTGATCGAGCAATGGGAACATAGCGCGCGGCGCAAATGGTGCGATGCGGCACACGAAGAAGACCCAATGGGAAAAAAACTAATAGAGCATGGAGCTATATGTTATCAGAATTGCGCAAGAGAACTCAAGGAAGTCCTAACTTCTCTTTCGCCTGTTGTTTTAACCAATCACAAAGGAGTTCAAAGGTAATGGCAACGGCCGGCGTAAGCACGGTTTCTTTGGCTTTATTCCAAAGGGTGTCATCTTTTGCGGCATCTAAAAAATCGTGTCCGCTCCAAGTGAGACCATCTATCACGACACCACTTATACCACGCATCAGATTTACAGTTCTACCTTTTATCAGGTTGGCATCTAAAAGAAGGGAAATATGCTTATAAACAGTATCAGCGTCATAGTCGGGCAACAAATAGCCGATGTCTTTATATTTTTTCCCAGCAGGCACACTTTCAATATCTTTCATAAGGCGGCGAATAAGATCAAAGTCGCGTTTCACGGAGACTCCAGATGAACCGCAGAATAAAAGCCCTTATGGTCTTAAACGGGCTTCAAAATAAAAACATCGCCAAGCAACTGCGCGTTACCCCTACGTGGGTCTCGCTCGTGGTCTGCGGTCACAGGAGGAGCGACCGTGTGCGCGGGGCTATCGCGTCAGCTCTAAACATGTCCGTCGCCGAGCTGTGGCCTGAAAATAATAAAGCCGCGTAAGGAGGCTCAAATGGCAAATAAGCGTACGCGTTGGGTTAAAGAGTTCAAAAAAAGTATCGAGCGGAAGACGGGCTTTCGTATCCTCTCAATGGCTAAAGCGGAAGAGATCGCCGTTCGCAATGGACTCATTCCAGAGCGACTCCTTGATGGGCCGGCCACTGTATCGGGTATTGACTGTGGTCGAGCCGCAACGGGGAGATTATATCCCACAGCAAATCTCCCATATAAAGAGTAGAGCGATGCGCCCACCGGAAGCTGACAAAAAATTCTTTTACGGTCTTCAACGGCTTCGGGTGGATACGGCATTTTTTACAGGCAAAAAGAGCGGGTTCCACGGCAAATTTATCAACACGGCTCAAGGGAAAGGCGGCATGGCCTCCGCAGGCCCTGCATTTAAATTCAAGACTTTTAAACCAGAAGAGTTTGCTAAAGGCGTCGGCATGGAAGCTATAGTCCGCGAATTCAAAACCACAATCACTAAGCGCGCCGGTGGCGTTGACGAAGCGAGGATAGAAGCTGAAAAAACGTTTTATATCTTGTGCCTGAGCGCAGGTAGTTTTGCAATGGGGGCAACAGATCCCATTGCGCGCGTTGGCCGCGATAACGCTGAAGCTCTTGGCATCGAAGGCAAAGCGTGTAAGACATTTGCGGCAGATGAAGTAGGCATCTATCGGGAACATCATCACCTCTTCCCGCCCCACAAGGGCGGGCGTGGGAACGCCCCTTACCACGGGGGCGTTTCGTTGCGGGGGGCCGGGCAGTCTTAAGGGGGCGGTCCGGCCTCTCCACTTTCAATCAGACTATAGCAGGAAGGGCGGAGCATTTCAATGTCAAAGGCTCGTAAAAAAATAGACAGGGCAGATTCAAACCAGCTCGACCTCTTCGCTGTCATCGAGAGGCTCTCGCAGGAAGCCACGCCGCTCTCGACAAAGGCCGGGGCGTTCAATATAGACGTGCGTTTGCGCGCCCTCCTCTCCGACGCTTTAAAGCGTTCTCCGCTCTCAAGGGAGGTAATCGCCGGCAAGATGAGTGAACTTCTCGCAGTGGAAATTACCAAATCTCAATTAGACAGCTGGAGCGCCGAAAGCAAGGAAAACCACAGGTTTCCGTTTGCCTATGCCGCGGCCTTTTGCGAGGCCACTGGCGACGTGGAAGTGTTAAGGCTCGTTGCCGAGCTTACCGGCTGTTATCTCCTCAAGGGCGAGGACGCGCTCTTTACCGAGCTTGGCAGAATAGAAAAGCTTAAGGAAGAGCTTGCTAAAAAGGAACGGCTTGTAAGGCATACGCTTGAAGAATTAAGCGCCAACCGGCAAGCAAGGAAATAACGCAATGATAAACGAATTCACATCGGGCGTTGTCGTCGGCTTTGCCATAGGGGTGGTAACGTGTTGCGCCGTGCTTCTCGTGTGCCTCGGCATAGGCGGCAGGTTCTTTAAAAAGGAGGGCGTATGAAAAACATATTTAAAGGCTTTTTTAAGCGGTGTAAAGAGTGCAAAAAGCGGCTGTTCGCGCTGTTTTTTCCGTCGGCTTTTTCCGGGTTTTAATATCGGCATCAAGGAGGCTGAATGTTAACCAAACGATTAGGCTCATGGCTGTTAGAATGTCTGCCAACGGGCATATTATGGGCGGTAATGGTGCTTGTGGGAGGCATCATCGCCTTGCAAATAGGCATCCATCACGGTAGGGCGCTGGAGAGAGCGGACATTATCGAAGAGACGGCCGCGCTCAACGCGGCAATAAAGGGGCTTGAAGCGGAAGCCCAGCGGCTTAAAACAGAGAGGACGGTCGCCGGCATCATCGAGTGCGAGTCCGGCGGAAATCATGAGGGTACTTGGGGTGACAACGGGCGCAGTTACGGGTGGTTGCAATTTAAGCGTACCACGTTCGACGAGTTTGCGGGCCGGATGGGGTTCAGCAAAGCTGACTGGAAAAACAAATATGACCAAGTTGCCGTGGCTCTGTGGGGCATAGACAACGGCTACGGCCCGGCATGGTCATGCTACGAGAAGGCGGGCGCTCGTGGATAAAACCGGGGCGCTAAAAATGATTATGGCGCTCGCGGACGAGCACGGCATACCGTATATCTTTTTTGACACCAAGGAAGAGGCGGAAATGCTGTTGCAGGACATGCGCTGGGGCTACTCCGCGCGCAAAACGCTCGATAACCTTGGCATCAAATTGCCGGAGCCGCCGCTGATATAAAAAAAGAGGAAAGCAATGGAAGAAAAAGAAAAGAGACAGTACACCAATGAAAACCAGCAGACGCTTATACGGGTAGTCCGGTATCTCAGCCAGGACATCCTCCAGCCTAAAACGTTGAAAGAACTGACGGAAGCGCTGAACCTGTCACGGGACGTCGCCTTTCGCACTATATGGAATTTGCAGGATGCAGGCTGGGTTGAGGAAGGCGCGTACGGCTACCGCCTAAGCCCGGCGATTACCACAATAGCCGACAGACTAAGGCAGGCCGTGGCCGACACACTGAAAAAATACTTGCCCCCCGATAAAGACACTCTGGGGCAGGCGGAAAAGGAGGGAGTAAAAGATGCCGCTCAAAACTAAGGGCAATGCAGACGGGAAGAAGCTGGCGCGTATCCCCATGGGCGCGTCGGACGAAACCAAAGAGGCGCTCCATAAAAGCGACGTCGAGTTCTTCACGCGCAAGTCTAAGACCATGCAGATTGAGGGGGACCTGCCGTACGATCGCGTGCTGTATATGAACGAGGTCAGGTTCTATCTCCAAAGAACTGCTGAGGGGATTATTGAAGCTGGTAAAAGGCTACTCGTCATTAAGGAAAAAGAAGGTAAGGGCGAATTCATGGCGCTCGTTGAGGATGAAATAGGTATACCTTATAGGACGGCCACCCGCTTCATGCATACAGCCCTGAAGGCTGAAAAGTACCCTGCTATAACCACTCAACTGGCCAAGTTGGCCAGTTGCTGTAATGTTTACGCCCTCCTCGAAGCACCTGAAGAAGACCTGCAAGAGCTTGAAACTAAAGGGGTTTTGGCTGGAAACACGGTAGACGACCTCCAGAGGATGTCAGTTAAGGAGATGCGCAACCTGATTAATAAGCTTAAAACCGAGTCTGACAAGATAGTCAAGGCCGAGGTTAAGGCGCTTGAAACCGAAAAGAGGGCGCTTGTCAAAGAACTTGACCGTTTAAAGGCCTTTGACCCGGAGAATACGGATATTTCGTGGAGCATTGCCCAAATGGAGGCTATATCGAAGCTCCATAACGAATTTGACACCGCGCTCCGGCTCTTCGCATTCGACAAGCGCATCCTCGCGCACCCTGAACTGCAAGCTAAGGTGGAAGGCATTCACAGAGAGGTCGAAGTGCGCTTTAAAGATTTCGTGGAGAACTGGGACGCGTTCGTTGACGGCCCCGAAGGCGGCGAATAGGCATGTCCGTTAATCCCTCCATCATAGCTGAAATGCGCCGCGACATACTGGCCGCCCCGCGCGGGCACAAGGGAGTTATCGCCGGGCGCTGGGCCGTAATTATAGGGGCTACCGTCCAGCAGGTCTACCGCCTTGTAGGGCTTGACGCGCGCGTCAGAAAAGGCGAGCAGGAACAGCCGGAACTGCGGAATTGGACAAGGGTGGTTTATGCCATGAAAAAGCGGGCTCCGGCGGGCGCGGGGGAAATATCAACGGATCAGGCAATAAAGCTATGCGCGGGCATCCTGCCGCCGGAGGCGCAGGGCGTGCCGCAGGGCACGTACGACCGCATAGCGCGCTCTCTCGGCCTGAACAAAAAACAGCGGCGCATATCAAGGTATCAGGCCGCGCGGCCCAACCTCGCGCACCACTTCGACGCATCGTCGTCGAAGTTTTTCTACGTCCATAAAAAGTGCGGCAACGACTACGTTCTCCGTATGCACCGCCCCGGGCAGATGGGCTACAAGAACAAACCTATTCCGTGCGACAGGCTCAGGCCGTGGGTCTACGGCCTGACGGACGACCATTCCGGCAGGTTCATCTGCCGGTATACCGCGGCCCACGGCGAAAGCATGGCTGACGGGCTGTTATTTCTCCGGCACGCGTGGTCAATCATGGGGCTACCCGAACAACTCTTGGCGGACCAGGGCACCCTGAAAAAAGGTCTTGTCTCGCAAGACCTGATTAAGCGTATGGCCGTCGAGCTTCCGCAGATGATGCCCTACGCCAAAGAGGCGCACGGCAAAATAGAGAGGCCGTGGCGCACCCTATGGCAGAGGTTTGAAAAGCACTTTTTCGCCGGAGACTGGGAGCGCTCGGAGATTATTCTCTCCGAGCTGAACCGCCGTCTTGAAATATTTCTGGAGGACGATTACAACCAAATGCCTCACCGGTTTGAACGCGACATTACGCGTATGCAGGCATGGAGGAAAATCAGCCTGCACGGCGGCATAGTGGCCATACCCGAGAACGCGCTTGCAACCGCCGCGAAACGCGCGCGGCGCAAGGTCGGCGCGGATGGAATTTTAAATTACGAGGGCGGAATCTACGAGGTACAAGGCCTGCACGAGGCATGGGTATACGTCTATGAAGGGGTTTTTGAGGATAGGCTTGTGGTGGAAGAAATCGAAACCGGTAACAAATTTGACGTGCAATCGTTTGCGCCGCTGGAGCTTGGGCAGTACAGGGCGCACCCGGACACCCCGCATCAGACGGCCGTAAAAGAGGGCGCCTTGCTGGCAGTACAGCCGGACGGACTGCTCTATACCGCAAAGCAATCCGCTGACGGCACGGTCGTGCCTATGCCTATCCGCTCCACGGCGAGGCCAATCGCCGACCCGTTCGACGTGTCAACGTATGCCGGCATGCAGGAGGCCATGGATGAGCTGACCGGCATAGCCGGCACGGCGATATACGGCGAGGAGCGGACAGCCATAGAAGGCCTGATTAAAGATAACGGCCTGAATAAAAATTACGTTAGAGACTTGGCGCTGGAAATCAGGGCAGAATTAGAAATCCGGCGGGCAAACGCCGGCTAAAAAAGGAGGTAGGGGTATGGCGATGTCAAAATTGGAAGTGCTGGCTGAGTTTGGGTATAACAAAGACCCGTTTCGGGGCTACCGCATGGAAACGGCGGACAGCTTGAGGTTGAAGCGGGTACTCAAAATGGCAATTGAATCAAGATCTATGATCTCGGTGGTGGCAAGTTGGGGGTTTGGTAAAACCAGCGCCCTTGATATTGCGTTCGGCGAAATTCCGGCGCGCGTCATCCGGCTGATAACGCCGGACAAGGAACGGGTCGTTGTAAGCGACATTGAAAAAGCTCTTATTCTCGGCCTGTCAAATGAACAGTGTAAACGCACCAAGGAGGTGCGCGCGCGGCAAATCCGCCGGATTATAGGCGAGGCCTCGCGGGAACAGCCGGTAATATTGGTGCTTGAGGAGGCGCACCGTATGCACGGTCAAACTCTGCGCGCGCTTAAGACCTTTCGCGAGATGGATTGGATGGGGCAAAGCCCGCTGTTCACGGTCGTAATGGTGGGGCAATACGACCCCATGCGTAAGCGCGGGGTTGACGAAGTGCGGCTTCGCACGGACAGCGTGCACATGAGGGGGCTTGCAGGCGTAGAAGCAAGCGAGTACGTCAGGCATACCGTCGGAAAAAGTTTTGAGCCGGACGCTATTGAGGCGGTCTCGCGTCTGAACGGCGCAACGAACTTCCTCGACCTTCAGGACGCGCTTATAAATCTAATGGGCAGGGCGCTCGGCATGGGCCAAAAAAAGGTGACGGCGCTGGAGGTCTTCGACCTTTATGGCGGCGGCGTCAAAGAGCTGTTGAAGCGGTACAATATCACGTTATCCGAGCTGGAAAAAGAAACCGGCATATCTAAAGCAACGCTGAATCTTGTGGCCAATGACAAGCAGAGCACGTTGACGGGGGACACTTTCGCGGATTCACGGCAGGCAGTATCGGAAGTGCTAAGGAAGAAGTTAGCCGAAGGCGGTTCAAAAAATGCACAGGGAATATATCAATCCCCGGTTGGACTAACCAACAAGAAGGCCGCAATTTAAACGACTGCAAACCAGGAACGCAAAATTAAGGAGGCAAATGGCCAGAGTAAAACCGAAGAACACAATTACCAACAGAACGCAGGCGGAAACGGCCATGTCGAGGCTCAGCCAGATTGACAGGCAGTCCGCGGACTGGGACATCAAAGAAGCCAACGCCGTCGCCGTTGTTCGCGAACAGTTCGCGGCCATAAGGAAGGACAACCGTTGCGCCCTGCTCGTTGAGAGGACTCTGCTTATAAAGGAGCTTCAGACATGGGCAGAGGCGGACTCCGCGACGTGGGGCAGGAAGACGCTTGAGACGCCGTTTGGCAAACTCGGTTTTCGCGTCTCGCAACCCGCGGTTGTGCTGGTAAAGAAGGCGGCGCGGTCGTTCAAGGCGGCGCTTGAACTTTTGCAAACCCGCCTGCCTGAGTTCGTGCGCACCGTCGCTGAAATA
>SCQA01000118.1 GCA_004298725.1 bacterium | reverse complement strand
AACCTGTTCTTTTAGCCCAGGCTCTTTTGCATCCCCAAACCTCTCTATAACATCGTTATATGCTTTTATCGCTTCTTCAGAACGGTTTAAAACGCCAAGCGTAACGCCTTTGTTGACAAGTGCTCTTGCAACCTGTTCCTTTTCCTTTAATGTTTGGTTTTCAGGGATAAACTTGTCAAATATGCCAATAATAATATTATTTCTATCTAATTCTTCTTGCGGGTTAGCAAGGGACCACCTTGTGAAAAGGTGCATAAGGTCCATAAGTTCGGCCAGTTGGCTTTGGTCAAGCTTACTTAAATCTATCTCTTTCGCTTCTTTTATGGCAGTGGCGTATGAAGATTTACGTACAGCATCACGTATCTTTTCAAGAGATACATCTTCTTTGTTCGCGGGCTTAGCTTTGTTATCTTCTATCCATAATGAATTAGCCTTCTTGATTTTATCTATAACACCTTCTTTTAGCGAATATAAGTCCTCAACTTCTCCATCTTGTAAAAAAGATTTATCAAGATGTTTTGCATAAAAATCAAGCGGGTCTTTAATAAGCGATGGGGTGTCCAGCTCAAAAGACTCTATAATTGCTTCAAGCACTTCTTGGGCCTTTAAAACGTTATCCTTGGTATTATCAAGGCCGGCCACTTGAACAGCGCTCTTGGAACTTTCCTGTAATGCAGTAACCGGATTTGTTTGGTCTTTACCCTTGCCGCGGGCTTCCTCGTCAGGCACAACAAAGCACACATTAGCATTTTCAGTTAACCACGGCGGAAGCTTCATAATGTCACTCCTGCGGTAACAAAACCAGTAAAGAGTATGGCCAAGAGGGGTAGGGTCAGTAAGTCTCCGCTTTAAAGCGGTCATTATGACGTCGCCTTCCCAGCCTGAATAGCCCATAATCAGAGGTGAGCGCCCTCGTAAGATGCTATCAAGGAACTCCCGCATTGTCGCTGGCGATGAATCTGAAGCCGCGGCGGCGTCATTAATTTCGCCGCTCAGATTACTTAAATCGTAAAACTTATATGTGCCATGCACATGGATAATCTTTATGTCATCATCTTCAATGTCTATACGCATTGTTGTAGCAGGGTGGTCGCACAAAACAAACGGTATACCGAAAAGCGTTAACGCCTTTGAAATTTGGTCGTCAAAATTAGGCGTTACGACAATATTGGCGACTTTCTTTGTTGAAAGAATATGGGCAAGCCTGAGGTTTGCATGAGAAATAGGTTTATTCTCAATAATACCCTTGAGATAATTCTTACGCAAAACAGGGGAATTATATGCTTTCCCAAACCAGTGTGAGTATATATCCATTGGGCTTGTAGAAGCACACGGGTCAGTTCGTCCATATGTTTTGGCAAACTCTTGGCAGTGCGTGATTATCTCAGACGAAGAAGGTATCGGCGGCTTTGACAAACCGGCGCCTACAATGAAAAAGAACGGCGAGGGGTTTTTTCCTAACTCGACGGCCTCGCAGGCTTGCTTGATATGCGAAATGGCTTCTTTAAGTTTTATGAAACGCGGCTCTTTATTATTTGGCATAATAATAATGTTTGTTCATTGTTTTCATAAAAAATCATGATTTTTACTTGCTCAGATATATACAATTATACAATACATAACATGCTGAATTTTTATTGTCAATATAGCCTGTCTGTAAGGTAAAACATAGCGTTGCCATGAATCTCGTAGTGTGAGGCGGTCGCCTCGCTTGTTATAATCATGAATTGGCGTAACACAACGGCGAGGCTGAAGCCTCGCGCTACGTTACACACAAAAACAAGGAACCACTTCCCCTTTCCTTATGACACAAAATACTTGGCGTTACGATACCCCTTGCATTTTTTATTGCCAAAAGTATAATTGACTTCTGTTGTTGTCTGTAACGCGGCTAAAAAAAGACACGGAGGAAATACTATGACAATCATAGCTGATATATCGGCAAGGGAGATACTTGATTCACGCGGCAACCCGACCGTGGAAGTCGAAGTCATACTTGAAAGCGGCTTCGTGGGAAGGGCGGCGGTGCCGTCTGGCGCGTCCACCGGCAAGCTTGAAGCAATGGAACTTAGGGACAACGACCCGAAGCGCTACCTTGGAAAAGGCGTTAAAAAGGCCGTTAAAAACGTAAATGAAAAGATCGCGGACGAGCTTATCGGTTTTGACGCCTCGGAACAAATAGCCATTGACGAAACGCTTATAAAGCTTGACGGCTCGGCCAATAAGAGCAAGCTCGGCGCGAACGCCATTCTCGGAGTTTCGCTTGCCTGCGCCAAAGCCTCGGCTGACGCGACCGCGCTTCCGCTTTACAGGTACATCGGCGGCGTATCGGGCCGCACGCTTCCGGTGCCGCTTATGAACATAATAAACGGCGGCGCTCACGCCGACAACAACCTTGACATACAAGAGTTCATGATAGCCCCGGCCGGTTTCAAGTCGTTCTCCGAAGCGCTCCGCGCCGGAGTCGAGGTTTTTCACTCTCTTAAAAAGATACTTCACTCAAAGCGCCTCTCGACCGCCGTCGGCGACGAAGGCGGTTTCGCGCCGGACCTAAAATCAAACAAAGAAGCCATCGAACTTATACTTCAGGCGATAGAATCCGCCGGTTACAAGCCCGGAAAAGAAGTTTACGTGGCGCTTGACTGCGCCTCAAGCGAAATATACAAAAACGGCTTATACGAATTTGAAGGCAAAAAGATTTCATCCGACGCCATGACCGACTATCTTAGAAGGCTTGTCGCGGACTACCCTATAGTATCAATTGAAGACGGCCTCTCCGAAGAAGACTGGGCCGGATGGAAGGCGCTGACCGAGAAGCTCTCAAGCAAAGTTCAGCTTGTAGGGGACGACATCTTCGTAACTAACCCCGCGATTCTGAAAAAAGGCATCGAGCAGGGCGTGGCTAATTCAATACTCGTTAAAGTGAACCAGATAGGCACTCTGACTGAAACCCTTGCCGCGGTTGAAATGGCCAAAAGGGCGTCTTACACCGCCGTAATATCGCACAGAAGCGGCGAAACAGAAGACACTACTATAGCCGACATAACCGTTGCCACGAACGCCGGGCAGATAAAGACAGGCTCGGCCTCGCGCACGGACAGGATAGCCAAATACAACCAGCTTTTAAGGATAGAAGAAGAGCTTGGCCAATCAGCGCGGTTTGCCGGCAGTAGCGCGTTTGCCGCAAAAAGATAGTTTCGAAGGTGCAAGTACGCAAAAATGCACGTCAAGAGGAATCCAAACAGGGATAGCTAACTCCTGACAGCTCTGCAAGGTAAATACTAAACAATAATCTCTCCCTGCCCCTCTCGTGCCGGTCAATATTTCCGGTTAAAAAAGAGGGGCTTTCTTATCTCCTCTCCATTCTTTATGCCATGTTTTCACCTATTTAATTTCCCGTGTGCCTCTCTAAAAAAACAGAATTTCCTTTCTTCATATCACTCCACGCCAAAAACCGTTCTTCACAGAAACAATTTCAAGCGCAAACACAGCCAGACAAAAGACCTGTTAAAAATAAAACTCCTGACGGCGCCAGCGATTATTTAAAACCCTCTAACTTCCTCTCTTTTAACATTACCCCATTAAAATCACGCAGTTACTTGGTAAATATCCTCAAATTGTGATATACTATTAAAAACTGAATAAAGTGTAATTTTCCTGAGGAGAATCAATGAGTTTAGAAGGTCTTATTTTTTGGGGCATTGTTATATTCGCCCTTATCGTCATAAATGGCTTCTTCGCGGGCGCGGAGATTGCCATAATCTCATCAAAAAGAAGCGCGATAGACAAGCTTACAGCAGGCGGCAGTTCCTCTGCCAAAGGCGTCGCGCAGTTAAAAGAAAACCCTGAAAGATTTTTAGCGACCGTGCAAATAGGCGTAACTTTTGTGGCTACTCTCGCCTCTGTCATCGGCGGCATAATATCCGTTGAGTTTTTAAAGCCTGTTTTAGTTGACCTGCCTTTTATCAGCGCTCACGCGCAGTTTGCCGAATACATTTCAGTCGGCATCGTCGTCGTAATCATATCCTACGCCACGCTTGTACTCGGCGAGCTTGTGCCGAAATCTCTGGCGCTTCGCTACGCTGAAAAGATTGCCTGCTTCTCGTACAAGCCCATCGAGCTTCTTTCTAAAATATCGTCAAGCGCGGTAAAAGTGCTTACCGAGTCCAACAGGGCCGTTTTGCGCCTATTCGGCGTTAAAGACTTTGACTCAAGAACTTTCGTCTCCGAGGAGGAGATAAAATACTACATCAAGGAAGGCAGGGCAAGCGGCGTGTTTGAAGAGACGGAAGCCGCGCTTTTGCACGGCGTCTTTGAATTTGCCGACACGACCGTTAAAGAAGTTATGGTGCCTAAACACAAATTCAACGCCATAGAAATTAACACCACTCCGGAAAAAGTATTGAAGTTCATTACGGACACCGGCTTTTCAAGATACCCGGTTTACAAAAGAACGCTTGAAAATGTCGTTGGGATTCTATTTAACAAAGACGTATTCAGGGCGATTGAGCGCGCCAACCCCGTTATAGTGGGCGAACTTATGAGGCCCACGTATTTTGTGCCGAATACCATCATGATTTCACGGCTTCTTCGCGAGATGCAGCGCAGGAAAGTGCATATGGCCATTGTGGTTGACGAACACGGAGAGGTTGACGGCCTTGTTACCATTGAAGACATACTCGAAGAAATCGTCGGCGAAATAGAGGACGAGTACGATACCGGCAAAGGCGGGCTTATTGAAAAGCTTAAAGACGGCACGCTTGTGATAGACGCATCGGCCTCTCTTAGAGACCTTGAAGACCTCGGCGTGATTATTGAAGAAGACAGCGAAGAATACCACACCATAGCCGGGTTCTTGCTCGCGAAACTTCAGAGAATTCCCCGCGGCGGCGAATTCGTGGTTTACAAAGGCAAACGCTTTACCGTTGTTGACGTTGAATCAAACAGGATAGTCAAAGTTAAAGTGGAGCAGATAAACACCGGCAAAACGCAGGATAATGCGGGTGTAAGGTGACGGTGATAAAGGGTTAGCGTTGCCGTGCATATCATAGAAAAATAAATTACGGAACCTCTGATTAATTCAAGTTGCTAAAAACTGAGAAAAAAAGCGAGTAGAAGCCATTGCCATGCTTGTGTTGTCATTCACGCAATCTTTTAGCGGGAATCCAGTGCTTGGTGAGCTACTTATGGATTCCTCCTCGAATGTTTCTATCAAGGATTAAAACCTTGCCCATGACAATCTCGTGCCCCATCGCGCTAAATTAGAATAAATCAGACCTTCCTTACAGCTGTATCGCGAATACATTCCGGCAACTATCCGCTATTCACTAACCGCTGAACTTCAATTCGTATGGCAGGTTCTGCATATTGCGCTACCGGTATTTCCACCTACCCTTCTTAAAAAAGCTCCGTCACCGCAACTTTCCGATGTGCCGCACCAGCCTGCGCC
>SCQA01000117.1 GCA_004298725.1 bacterium | reverse complement strand
CCCCTATCGCCGAGGAGCTTTTTTTAGAGCTTGTCATGCCGTATCTTCAGCCTCATTTGCCGGGCTTGCCGCCTTTAAAAAAAACACTTGACTCGAGGGAGATGCTACTTGGTTTGTTAACGCGCCACGCCATGTCAATCGGCAGAAAGTCTTTGAACATAGCGTTTGCCGAGGATACTACGGCTGACGAAGGCATAACCGAAGGCCCGCATATAGTCGAGTTTTTGCGCTCCCGCGGCGTTAATATACGTCTGTCCGACCCGCGAGATTTGCATATAAAAGGAGGCGGCTTATGCGACAGAGCCGGTGCAATTGACATAGTTTACAGAAATTTTGAATTGAGAGACGCCATGGATTGGGAAAAAGAAGGTTTCAATATGCGTGCTCTGAGATCGGCTTTTTTGAATAAACAGGCCGTATCAACGCTCTGCGGCGAGTTTGACCACAAAAGCATGTGGGAGGCGCTTGCCTCTGGAAGTTTCGATATGTATTTAAATAATGATGATATAGCGGTCTTTAAAAGGCACCTTCTCTGGACACGGGTTGTAAGAGAAAGGCGTACAATCGGCCCCGACGGCGGCAACGTTGACCTTTTGCCGTTTGCGATAAAGGGCAAAGACATGCTTGTTTTAAAACCCAACCGCCTTTGCGGCGGTCATGGCGTGGCAATAGGGCTTGGCACGTTTCAAAGCGAGTGGGAGGTTATGCTTGACAAAGCGTTGAAGGAAGACGGCGAATGGGTGCTTCAAAGTTATTCGCCGCCTGAAAAATATTCATTTCCGCTCTTTGAGCGCGGGCGTCTTGTTTTTGAGGAGCACAACATAGTTTACGGCCTGACCGCCACCGAGGACGGCGCCGGAGTGCTTGGCAGGGTGTCAACGGAGCCGGTGGTGAATATAGCGCGCCACGGCGGGCTTATGCCGGTTCTGCGGGCAGGGTGAGCGGGGGTATGAAAGGACTTCTTCATTCAATAATACTCTACCTTAAAAAAAAGCGCGTTGATTACGCGGATATAAGGCGTGAAAAGGTAACGACCGAGTCGATACAGGTAAGCGATTCGCTGATAGAAGGTTTTTCAGCCGGCGTTTCAGAAGGCATAGGCATAAGAGTGCTTTATAAAGGGGCGTGGGGGTTTGCCGCAAGCCACGCGCTTACTGAAAAAGACGCTTTTAAAACCGCGGATGAGGCCATATTAATCGCAAAGGCGTTTTCATCCGTAAACCGCGTAAAGGTGAAGTTTTCAGAGGCTCCGGTATGCGTGGATAGATACGCGTCGCCTTATGGGACTAATCCGTTCAAGGTGCCTGCCGAGGAGAAGATAAAACTGCTTTTGGCAATAACTGAGGCGGCGTTAAAGGTGAAAAAAATAGAGGTGTGCGAGGCGTTTATGGAGTTCGCGCGCTCTGAAAAAGAATTCGTCTCAACCGAAGGCGCCGATATAACGCAGAGTTTGCTAACCTCCGGCGGCGGTTATCACGTAATAGCGGAAGACGGCCATGACATACAGCGCCGTTCGTACCCTGACGCGCATCACGGGCTTTTTGCGTCGAAGGGTTATGAAATATTCGACGATATGGACATGGTTTCAAGCGTTCACCGCGTAACGGACGAAGCGCTCTCTCTTTTAAAGGCAAAGCAGTGCCCGGTTAAAGAGACTGACATTATAATAGACGGGGCGCAGATGGCGTTACAGCTTCATGAATCGTGCGGGCATCCTGCGGAGCTTGATAGGGCGCTCGGCTCGGAAATAAGCTTTGCCGGAGGAAGTTTTTTAAAACCCAACTTCGCCGGCAGTTTCAAATACGGCTCAAAGCTCGTAAACATTACGGCTGACCCGTCATATCCGGGCGGCGCCGGTAGTTATAAATACGACGACGAAGGCGTGGAGGGCAAGAAGGTGTGGCTTGTTAAAGACGGCGTCTTCGTAAGCCACTTAAGCTCGCGTGAAAGCGCTACCGCCGTAAAGGCGAAGTCAAACGGATCGATGAGGGCCGAAAGCTGGGGTTTCATGCCGCTTATAAGAATGAGCAATATTTCCATTGAACCGGGCGTTCCTACCGTTAGCGAGCTTATAGCCGACACCAAAGACGGCATATTCTTTTCCACCAACAGAAGCTGGTCAATTGACGATTTAAGGCTTAACTTTCAGTTCGGCACTGAAATAGCATGGGAAATAAAGAACGGCAGGCTTGGCAGGGTGCTGAAAAACCCGCTCTACAGCGGCATGACGCCGCGCTTCTGGGCAGGGTGCGACGCCGTCTGCGGGCCGTCGGACTGGCGCATGTGGGGGCTTAACAGTTGCGCCAAGGGAGAGCCTTTGCAGACAATCAACGTCGGCCACGGCGCGTCTCCGGCGCGTTTTAAAAAAGTTTCCGTCGGCGGCTCAAAAGAGGTTTAAATGTCCAATCTGCCGCAAGAAAAAATCATAAAGGCGGCGCGCGCGGTAATTAAAGCGGGCAAAGGCTTTGAAACAGAGGTCTCCGCCCATGCCTATTCGGCAAGGGTTTTGCGCTTTGCAGGGTCTGTCTTTCATCAGGGCGCGTCGCACTCTGACAGCGACGTTTACGTAAGAGCCATAAGCAAAAGAAAAGTCGGCGTGGCAATGTGCAACAGCCTATCGGCCGCTTTGCTCAAGCATTGTTTTGAAAAGGCCGCTGGCATAGCACGGCACGTTAAAGCCGAGCCGTTCGGTTTAACCCTTGCGCGTCCTCGCGCGTACGCCGATATTAATTCTTATTTTAAGGCGACGGAAAGAATTTCCCCTCGGCAGGCGGCGTCTGTGCTGTCAAAGGGGTTTAAAAAGGCGGCAAGGCTGGGCGTACTTTTGTCCGGCGCGCTTATAACAAAAAGCGGCGCGTTGTCGGTGGTGAATTCAAACGGGGTTGAGGCGCATCATCCGTATACGTCGGCGCATTTAAGCGTAGTAGGCACCAAGGACGGGGCATCGGGCATAAGCACGGCGTTTTCAAAGGATATGTCGGATATTGACATATCCGCCGTAACGGGCGACTCGGTCAGGGCTTGCCTCTTGGCGCGTTCGCCGAAAGATTTAAGGCCGGGTGTATACAGGGCGCTTTTGTGGCCGCAGGCCGTAAGCGAACTGCTTTACTGGCTTGCCTATATCGGTTTCGGTTCTAAGAATTTTCACGAGGGTACGAGCTTTTTAAGCGGAAGGCTTGGAGAGAAAGTAACAGGGGACAACGTAACCATATATGACGACGGCTTAAACCCTTGCGGCATGTCCGTGCCGTTTGACATGGAGGGTGTGCCTAAAAAAAAGACCGTACTTATTGAAAACGGGACAGCCAAAGGCGTTGTTTACGATAATTTTACGGCCGGTTCTTTTGGCGTTAAGACAACTGGCAACGCGTCTTTTCCTGAAGACGCCGAAGGCCCTCTGCCGTCTCATGTTTTCATGGAAGGCGGCCTTGCGTCCGCTGATGAAATGGTAAGGGCGCTTGACACCGGAATTATCGTAAAGTCGTTCCACTACGTCAACGGACTTCTCAGCCCGAGGAATAGTTTAATGACAGGCATGACGCGCCACGGGGCTTTTTACGTTAAAAACGGGCGTGTAAAATATCCGGTCAATCCTTTAAGGTTTACCGATAGCATATTAAGCGCGTTCAGTAGAATTGAACTCGCTTCGCGTGAGACAAAGCTTTTTCAAAACCACGATTTTCCTTTAAGCTCCATTTCAGCGCCGGCCGTTTTGATTGACGGTTTCAGCTTTACCGGCTGAGCCTTTTGATATTATTGCGAAATGTTTTCTGGAATGATTTGTTTTCTACCTTTTTTTTGATATAATCTGACTGTTTGAAGCCTGATTATTTAATAAATGGGGTATCAACTTGCTAAACTTGCATTTGTGCGGAGTGTGCGTTAAAATTCGATAACTTGCCGTAAATCCTTCCGTATTAGCGCCTTTATGACTTGTCTGAAGTCATACAGAAAGACTGCTTGAGGTATTCAATGAAATCCGTCAAGGCTTCTCTTCTGCATAAGGCAATAATATCCACGGTTGTCATGCTTCTCCCTATATTGATAATGCTTCTCTTTACGTATCGCAAGGATTTGCTGTACCTGCGCGAAGACGCGCTTAAAGAGCTTTCCGGCACGGCGTATGTTTACGAGGGAATGATGTATCAGTTCCTTGACAACGTAAAGCAACGGGCGCTGGACTTCTCAAGCGACGGCGCGATTGTTTCGCATTTAAAGGCTATCAACTCCGGCGACAACTCGGCTGTGGCCCGCCTTAGTGCTCATTTGCGCCAGAATAAGATGCCGCTCGGCCTTTATTTAAGCGATATAGAAATTCTGTCAGACGATGGCAAGGGTACGGTGCTTGCCTCGGCAAGCGGCGCTAATACCGGAACGAACCGGTTTGAGGCCGGTTTTTTAACTGCCGGGCGCTCAGGCTTGCAAACTGTTGGCAATATAAGAATTAACAACGCTGGCGAGCCTCTTTTGGCTATAGCAACGCCGGTTATGGATGTAAAAGGCGCGCGTCTCGGCGTGCTTGTCAATTACGTGCGTTTTGACGCGCTTAACAAAGCGCTCGATAAGGTGCTTACCGGCGCTTACGACTTCGGGCAGGAAGCGGCTTTGTCGAGAGTCAGGCCGTCCGATACGTCCGTTTACCTTGTTGACGAAGAGAGGCGCATTGTCGCTAAGTCTTTTGGCGTACTCGGCGTTCAGCCAACAACGCGGGCGGATGTGTTGCCTGTTACTAAGTGTTTTGCGGCAAGAGAGGAATATGTAGGTTTTTACACGAACTACAGAGGCGAAGAGGTTATAGGAGCGTCAATCTGCCTGCCGGAAATTAAAAGCGTGCTTATGGTGGAAAGGCCGGTTGAGTCCGTATGGGCGCACGCGGTTGAGTTCAGAAGAGACGCCGTTATTACCGCGGGGTTTGTCGGCGCTCTTCTTGGCGCTCTCTTTCTGGTGTTCTTCAAAAGCGTGGTGCAACGTCTTCGCGCTTTATCCGGCAATGTGGCAAGCATAGCCGTCGGCAATTATAATTTGGCAACTACCGATGAATCAAGCGATGAAATCGGTGTTTTGTCGGTATCAATAAATAAAATGGCCGCGGACATCAGGGACAGCACGAATGCCCTTAAGCTCAGCGAGGGGAGGCTTCGCGCCATAATAGACAATTCCACCTCCGTCATCTGCCTTAAAGACACCTTTGGCAGGTATATACTGGCCAATGACAAGTTTAGCGACCTGACCCCTTCAGCGAAGTCGGGAGTGGCCGGAAAAACCGATGCCGAGCTTTTCAATCTTTCGCTGGCGTCTGTTTTCAAGACGAACGAGCAAAAGGCGCTGGAGATTAATATGCCGGTGCATTTTGAGTTCAACGCCGTCCATAACGGCGCGTCAAACTACTACCTTTCTACCGTTGTTCCGCTTTCTGATGAACAAGGCAGACCATACGCCGTATGCACTATTTCAACGGACATAAGCGATTATAAGCGAGCCGAGGAAGGCCTCAAAAAAAACGAGGCAAGGTTAAAAGAAGCGCAGAGGCTCGCGCATGTAGGCAACTGGGAATGGGATATTGTTGAAAATGTAATCTTCTGGTCAGATGAAATATACCGCATATTCGGCATTGCCCGCGGCGAGTTTGACGATACGTATCAGGCTTTTTTGGCCAGAGTTCACCCCGAAGACAGGGAAGCGGTAAAGAAGGCGGTTGACGACGCGCTTATAGCCGGAACGCAGTACGGTATAGAGCATAGAATAATACTGCCGGGAGGGGCGGAACGCATTGTGGCTGAGCAGGGCGAGGTTTTTTATAACGAGTCCGGCTCGCCTGTAAAGATGATAGGCACGGTACAGGACGTGACGGAACACAGGAAAATGACGCAGGGGATTTTAAAGGCGCAAAAACTTGAGACTGTAGGGCTTCTTGCAGGCGGCATAGCGCACGAATTTAATAATGTTTTGACCGCCATACTCGGCAATATTTCGCTTGCCAAACTGCTTATCAAGCCCGATGACGCCGCGTTTGAGAGATTGATTGACGCGGAGTACGCGTCATACCGCGCAAGGGACCTCGCGTCGCGGCTCTTGATATTTTCAAGGGGCGGCGCGCCCGTAAAGAAGGCGCTGTCAATTGAAAAGGTTGTAAAAGACGCCGTATCAATGGCCGTGGCCGCTACTGGCGCAATATGCGACGTAGTGTGCGCGGGCGGCCTTATGCCTGTTTCAGCCGACGAGGCGCAGTTAAGTCAGGTCTTTTATAATCTGATAGCGAACGCGGCCGAGGCAATGCCCGGCGGCGTTATAAAGATAAGTTGCGCGAATGAAATGGCAAACGTAACGCCTCTTTCTGCCATGGCTGGCACGGCAACAGGCAAGCACGTATTGGTAACGGTTGAGGACAGCGGCAAAGGCATAGCCAAAGAGCATTTGCCGAAAATCTTCGACCCGTTCTTTACGACCAAGCAGAAACGGAGCGGCCTTGGCCTTACGGCGGCGTATTCAATTGTGAAAAGCCACGGCGGACGCATAGCCGTATCATCTTCGCTTGGAGGCGGCGCGGTCTTTACCGTCTATCTTCCGGCTTTAGCGCGGGAAGCTGTTTTTGAGGACGCGCCGGTTGCATTTAAAGCGAACGAAGGCAGAAAAAGGGTGTTGATTATGGATGATGAGGATATAGTCAGAAAGGCCGTTGTTGAAATGACGGAACACGCCGGGTACGGTGCTGACGGCGCGGCAAACGGGCAGGATGCCGTTGATAAATATATTTCCGCCAAAGCTCTTGGCAGTCCTTTTGATCTGGTAATTCTTGATTTAACCGTAGTGGGCGGCATGGGCGGAGCTGAGGCAATGAAAAAGCTCATTCAAGCCGACCCTAACGTAAAGGCAATAGTTTCAAGCGGCTATTCCAACGACCCGGTAATGTCCGAATATAAGGCGTATGGCTTTCGAGCGGTGCTTGTAAAACCTTATTCCCTCGCAAAACTAAAAGAAGTTCTTAAAGAAGCCGCTGGGACTTAGC
>SCQA01000116.1 GCA_004298725.1 bacterium | reverse complement strand
GTTAAGTTTACGACATTCTACGAGGCAAGCCGCCTTAACCCTTGCTTAAGCAAAAACTTCCTTAAATATAAAATCAATTCTTGAGTTCAAAAAAAATCTAATTTTTTTAAAACTGCGGCAATATTAATATATTAAAAAACCAATTAGTATACTGGTTTAAATATTTTAAGTTATTTCGATATTTCATGGTGTGAAATATCTTTTTTAATGAAATTTTAAGCTTGGAAGCCGCATAATGGCATTCAGACATAAAGTTTTTTGTAACGCGCAGTAGTACTATAACTTCACATTAGCGGGGAGGGTTGCTTAATGAACAGGTTGAAATCAATAGTTGCCGCGTCCGCTTTATTATCGGTATTCATGTTCACGGGATGCGCCGGAGGAGGCATGTCGTATTCAGTCGGCGTTGGAGGCGGAACGCAAACCGGTGTGGCTACGGAGGTTGCCGCGCCACTGCCGCCAATGCCAAAGACAAAAGAAATTGACGAGAACATCCTTGTATTCAATACGACCTTAAAGCTCGCGCAGAGGATAAGCGCCACTTCAATGGCTTTGAAGCCCGACGACAGGTTTATGGTGCTTAACTTCGATTCAGAGGAAGACACTATTGCCGTTGACCGCTTAAAAGACGGAGGAAGCGGCATAAACGGCGTTACCATAATTAAAGCCGATACGCTGAAGGCCGCGGAAGACGGCCTCATATCAGGCTTGCTCGCAAGCCATCCGGTCGTTGAAAAATTTAACGGCCCGCACTGGGCTGAGAAGGCGGAGACCGTTTTTTACAATAACGCGATGACTGCCGAGACGCTTGAAGCGATTAGAGTAAAGTTTAAAGTGACAAAACTCTTCGCGTACAGGTGGGTTGCTTATACGCCCGGAGATACGAGTGTATTATGGACAAAAAAACCTACGCGTGTGCGTCTTTCATGCCGCATTATTGACACGGCTACCGGCGCGATAGTTCAAAACGAAATACTTACCGAAGAGTACGTGCCTTAAACATAAAAACGCGATTAGTTATTATGATGTTTTTTGTTTTTGCGGCTCGTTGTAAAATGTTTTGTTTATAACTTTTTATTCACGGCCGTTCACTTGTTTAAGCCTTTGCATAGGCAGTTTTTTCAGCTGGTGCGTTAATCAGTTTCAGTGTTTTTACGCTTGACGCAGGGGCTGTTTTGTAATATATTTATCCACTGTTTGCGATAGACCCTAAAGTCAAGCGTTTGAGACTGACGGAATTAAGGTGGCCACCACCGGGGAACAAACGCTAATATAGCAGTAAGCCGACCGTCTGGGCATGGATATTCCAAAGGGAATATTTCATTGTTCAGACGGTTTTTTTTTGCGTGGGGCTCGATAAAAAAGCCGTCTCAGCGCGTTTGGCAACAAAACTAATAGGCCTTGACAAATTAGTTTAAATTTGGTTTATTCATACACCTTTAATATCCGGCCAAACTGGAGGAAAAATATATGTCAATGAAAATAATGTGGACTGCAACAGACGAGGCTCCGGCGCTGGCCACGTACTCATTACTCCCTATTGTGAAAGCGTTTACCAAGGCGGCCGGCATTGACGTTGAAACAAGGGATATCTCCCTTGCCGGCAGAATACTCGCCAACTTCCCTGAAAATCTTACAGGGAACCAGAAGGTACCGGATAATCTTACGCAATTAGGCGAACTTGCAACCAAGCCCGAGGCGAACATCATCAAACTGCCGAACGTCAGCGCTTCAATACCGCAGTTGAAGACCGCGATAAAAGAGTTGCAGTCGCATGGTTTTAAGTTGCCGGATTACCCCGAAGACCCGAAGACAGACGTTGAAAAAGATATAAAGACTCGTTACGGCAAGGTGTCGGGTAGCGCGGTAAACCCGGTGCTCCGCGAGGGCAATTCAGATCGCCGGTCGGCAACCTCGGTAAAGAATTACGCCAAAAAAAATCCGCATAAGATGGGCGCGTGGAGCAAGGACTCAAAGACCCACGTCGCGCACATGAGCGGAGGCGACTTCTTCGGCAGTGAAAAGTCGTTAACCGTGGCCGACGCTACGACCGTGAAGATAGAATTAGCAGGTAAGGACGGCAAGAACGCCGTACTGAAGGAAAAGACGTCGCTTAAGGCAGGCGAGGTTATTGACGCCGCCGTAATGAGCAAGAACGCGCTTCGTAAATTCTTTGAGGAGCAGTTGGAGGACGCGAAGAAAAAAGGCGTGCTCTTTTCGATTCATTTAAAGGCTACGATGATGAAGGTATCGGACCCAATCATGTTCGGCCATGCCGTGTCAATATTTTTTAAGGACGTATTTGACAAGCACGCGCAGGCGTTTAAGGATCTTGGCGTTGACCCTAATAACGGTCTTGGCGACATTTACGCCAAGATAGCCAAACTGCCCGACGCCAAAAAAGCGGAGGTCGAGGCCGACATAATGGCCTGCTTCAAGAAGCGTCCTGAGCTTGCAATGGTAAATTCAGACAAGGGCATAACCAACCTCCACGTGCCAAGCGACGTAATCGTAGACGCGTCAATGCCGGCCATGATACGCGAATCCGGCAAGATGTGGGGGCCGGACGGGAAACTTCACGACAACAAGGCAGTGATACCGGACAGATGCTATGCCGGTATTTA
>SCQA01000115.1 GCA_004298725.1 bacterium | reverse complement strand
ACGGCGGTTATTGCCGGGCTTATTATCCCTGTTGTTGCCGGCGCGTACCCCAACGGTACGCCTATGTACGTTACCGACGCCGGCCCGTTTTGCGCCTCGTGTCATTCGGCTGTAAAGGCAGGGTATATGCCGGAGCTGGCGCCGGACGCCGCAAATAAGGAAACTGCCGAGTTTAAACATTATGGCCTTGTAAACGCGCCGACGCCGTTGTCGCCCTATTTTGAGCTTTCCGCCGAGCAAAAGGAAAGCGTTATAAAGACTGCTAAGTCTATTGATTCAAATTCATCCATAACGCTGTCAGCTCCGGTAAAGGTAAAGTCCGGCGCTGAGATAAAAGTTATTGTCAAGGCTAAGGGCGGCAACGGGCCTGTAGTAGGTATAATGCTTGTTGACAAGGCGCTCAGGTTTCAGGCGCGTCCAGTGTCAGCGGACGGGTGGGTGATTATCAGTGAGCCGGTTGTAAAAGGGCAGGACGGCAACGCGCAAAGCACATGGGCTGAAAAGCGAGTAAAAGGGCTTAAGAGGAACCTTAACTTCGTGCTGGCTTTCGGTGAAAAGTTCGACACGGAAAAAAATATATTCCCGTCAGCCGAGGTCATCTACGCGCTGAAGGCGCCATTTGAAAAAGGGGTTTACACCATTACGGCGGTATTTCTCTATGGCACTGAAAACGCGAGTAACGCCGGGTTTTTTCAGCGGCCTTCCGGCAGGATACTCTTTTCAGACGAGCACAAAATAGAGGTGGAGTAAGTCCGGCATTACGGGCGTTGAGTTTTTTGACCGCTTGACCTCGTCTTACGCTCTGTTATACTGTTCGTTATGCGGCACGGGTGAATTTACGCAGTGTTTCGACGGCTTACAGCTAAGGGGAATAAACGGTGTACTATAGGAATATAATCTGCCCGTTAGACGGCACCGAGCTGATGGATAGGGCATTGGAGGCGGCCCAGTATCTTGTAAAGCTCTCGGACGCAAAGCTGATTCTTATAAATGTCGTTGAAAAATGGTATCGCGCCGAAGAAGTGGCTACGGATTCAAAGGAATGGCAGGCTTTGCACAATGGCTGGATGGAAGAGGGCAAGACCATCGTCAGGGAGGCCGCTGAAAGGGTGAAAAAGAACGGCGTAAAGCGCGTAGATATGCTTATAAGCGAAGGCGACGCGGCATACGAGATAGTCGCCGTCGCAAAAGAGCGCGTTGCCGACCTTATAGTGATGTCGTGCCACAGGCACTCCGCCGTGGCAAATTTTTTTGAGGACAGCGTTATTGAAAGGGTAACCAGAAACGCACCGTGTCCGGTTTTTATGATAATGGAATAAAGAAGTTTCAGCGGTTGCAAGCAAGGGCGCGGCTATGCCGCGCCCTTGCTTTTTTATAATTAAAAATCCTTCGGCGCTGTGCGCTGGTAATAACGCTTGTTACGAACTTCGTAGCGCGTAGTGTAGTGCGTAGTGCGAGGCTTAAGCCTCGCTGTTTTGCCTTGCAAGGTTATAGCACGCGAGGCGACCGCCTCGCACCACTTTACATGCAAAAAATGAAACGCTACCCCTTTCCTTATGACACAAAATACTTGACATTACCCTGCGCGCGCGCCCGCTTGACCTTGCAACGGACATGTGAGAAGATTTAACAGTTTGCCTGAGAAAGGCCGGCTCGTTATGCCCAAAAATACGCTCCCCGTTATAATTTACCTTTTTGTCGCCATTACCATCGGCATTATGGTTACGCTGGTAACTGGCAACCTTGATAATATGGCTGAGGAGAAGAGGTTAAAAAAGTCCGTTGAAATGGAGGTAAGGAACGCGGTTTCTTCATTTAAGGACTCTGCTCCAGTCGCCACGCAGGACGACGTAATAAGGTTTTTAAAGGAATTTACCAGAACGGCGATGAAAAACAAGCTCGTTGCCGTCGAGCACGGCGAAGGCAGACGCCCTAATGCCGACGATTACGTTTTTCTTTTGAAAATCACCGAAGGCAAAAAGCGGGTTGACCTGTACATAAGCGCCGCGTTTTTAGATGATGAAGTTTCAAGCGTGGATATTCCTGATTTTATTCCAGGCGTGGTAACCACTTTAATAGTATTCGGTCTTATCATGTTTTATACCGAAAAGAGGCGTCAGCTTGCAATAAAGCAGGATGAGCTCGTGCAAGCGTTAAAAGAGCATGAGGCGCTGGCTCTGCTGGGCCGCATGACGGCCACCCTCGCGCACGAGCTTAAAACGCCGATAGCGACCATATCGAACCTTGTTCAGGTGCTTCCGGCGCGTCTTGATGATACCGCTTTTACGCGCCGTTTCAGCGTAATAGTCGGAGACGAGCTTACGCGCACTCAGCAACTTATTGACAACCTTTTAATCTACGGCAAGGATATTACCTCGACTTCTCATGAGATGATCGAGCTTCAGCCGTTTATTCTGGAGCTTTCCAGAAAGCACGGGTTACGCCTTGCCAAGTGCCCTGACGTCAGCATTGAAGGCGATAAATTTTATCTGCGGCTTTTATTTGAAAACCTTATGCGAAATAGCCTGCAGGCCGGAGCGAATGAGGCCGTTGTAAGGATGACGGAGCAAAAGGGGTCTGAGGGCGCCGTGTCGGAGATATTTTTTGAGGATAACGGCTCAGGTTTCAAACAGGAGACCGACCTTGACGCGCTTTTAAGCCCGTTTGTTACAATGCGTTCTAAAGGAGCCGGCCTTGGGCTTTACCTTGCTCATAAGATAGCCGTAGCGCACGGCGGCGGGCTGTCACTCTACCGTTTGCCGGCAGGGGCCGGCGTAAGGATATTTCTTCAGGGAAGGAAGGTGCATTCGGATGAAACCATGGCATAGGCCGGAACTTGCGATAATAGACGACGAACCTAACTTCAGAGAGTCGCTCCGCATGGCTCTTGAGGACGTTTTTGTTGTGTCAACGGCCGGGACCGTGGGCGAGGCAAGGGAGCTTTTAAAGACAAGCGCTCCGGACGCGGTTCTCCTTGATATAATGCTTCCTGACGGCGACGGCCTCGGTTTTCTTAAGGAGATGAAAGACTTGCGCCCAATGCCGGTGGTTATTATTATGACGGCCTTCGCAACGGTTGACAGCGCCGTGAAGGCGCTTAAACAGGGCGCGGTTGACTATTTTACAAAGCCTTTTGACATAGAGAGGCTTAAAAGAGAGCTGAACGTCTATCTTGAGAACAGGGCGCTTCAGGAGAAGGTAATAGAGCTTGACCGCGAGATAAAAAAGATTCTGCCGTCTTTTATCACTTCCGGTTCCGGCAAGATGAAAGATATAGTTGACAGGGCGCCAATGATAGCTCCGTTGTCAATACCCGTACTTATAAAGGGAGAGACCGGCACAGGCAAGGAGAAGCTCGCAAATTGGATACACGCGCTCTCCGGTGTGAAGGGCGAGATGGTCGCTATAAATTGCTCGGCTCTGCCCAGAGAGATACTTGAAAGCGAGCTCTTTGGATATGTCAAGGGGGCTTTTTCCGGCGCGGCAGGGTCGAAAGAAGGGCTTATAGAAAGAGCTGAGGACGGCACGCTGTTTCTTGATGAAATAGGCGAACTGCCCGAAGACGTGCAGGCTAAATTTCTTAGAGTGCTTGAAGACGGCGTTTACTACAAGGTTGGCGACCCAAAGGAAAGAAAGGTCAGGTTCAGGCTCATAGCCGCCACCAACAAAGACCTTACAGGCAAGGACATCAGATTCAGAACAGACCTTTATTATAGAATCAACGGCGTGACCTTTGAACTTGTGCCGCTTAGAGAGAGGCGCCACGACATACCGCTTCTCGTGGCCGCGTTCGTTAAAGAGGCTAACTACGCTTCCAACAAGAATGTTGCCGGGCTTACCGTAAAAGCCATGGAATGCCTGAATGAATACGGCTGGCCGGGCAATATAAGAGAGCTTAAGTGGTGCATACACAGGGCGGTTGCAGTAGCGAAAGGGGATGCCGTTGATATAGGCGAAATATCGCTGAGTTCAGAGGCGTTTAAAAGCCTGAAAGACGGCGAGCCTATTGCCGGAGAGGTGTCTTTTAACGACGCAATGGAGCGGCTTGAAAAAAAGTATATAGAAGACGCGCTAAAGGCCTTCAATAATAACAAGACTGCGTCGGCAAAGGCGCTTAACCTTTCAGTCAGGGCGCTTCATTATAAAATAAAGAAATATAACATTCAGTAAAAACAAGAAGTTGCCTTATGCGAGCTTGTTCCATGCTATTCCGCATACTGCGGTATTTGTATACGTTTTTTGCGCGGCATATCGCTTGTTTATGTATAAACCCATATAAAACAGGCAGTTGCGTATTGGCTTAAGTATTGCAACTTCTTTTAATGTTTAAATGGCTTGAATTGGCTTGGCTTGCTCGAAAATTGATTATTATAATGGTGTAAAGGCCGCACTTTCAATAACCCTTGTGCGGGTCAGCCGTCCGTAAGAGGAAAGACCAAATGAATAGAACGGATATTTACGTTTCAATTGATTTTGACGGCACTATAACTGAAAAAGACATAACCGACGCAATAATTCAGCGCTTTGCGCGGCCCGGATGGGAAGAGGCCGAGAGGTTATGGGAGGAAGGCAAGATAGGTTCAAAGGAATGTCTGAGCGCGCAGATAGCGCTTGTTGACGCGCCGCTTGCCGATATCATAGAGTATGTCGATTCTTTTAGCATTGACGCCGGCTTTAAAGATTTTATCAGGTTTCTAATGAGAAGCAATATACGCTTCGGCATAATAAGCGACGGCTTTGACGTGTTTATAAAAAGGATACTTACTAACGAGGGCATCTCCGGCATACCGGTATACGCCAACAGGCTTTACGTGGAAAACGGCTCTCTCAAGACGTCCTATCCTTACGCGAGCAGAAACTGCTCTTCAGGCGTTTGCAAGGCCGAGGTGGCCGCCACCCTTGGCGACGGTTCGCCGGTCATACACGTCGGCGACGGCAGAAGCGATTTTTGCATATCAGAACGCGCAAGCCTTGTTTATTCAAAGGGTAAGCTCACCGGGTTTTGCAGGGAAAACGGCATACCCCACATAGAGTTCACGCGCTTCGGCGAGATAAGAAAAAGCGTAGCGGAACTTATTTCAAGCCCATCGCCCGCCCGCGAGCACGCTTTGACCGCGCCGTTTTTCAACGAAGCATGGTAAGCGGAGAGCCGCCCAATACAGTTAGCCCGTCTTAGGCCGGCGAGTAATCCCGTACAAATACGAATTTTCAGGTTTTGACGTTAACGGTTAAAGACAACTGCGCGGTTGGCTGTTCGCGCATAAATATTCTCAGCGGGGGTTTATTCATTGAACGTAAAAGAACTGTTGGAACTTGAAGCGCAGTACTGCTCATACGGCGATACGGTGCATTACCTTGAAAAGCCCAAGATATTCGAACGCGCCGAAGGCTCGTGGCTCTTTGATACGGACGGCAGGGAGTACCTTGACGTGCAGATGTGGTACTCGGCTGTCAACTTCGGCTACAGAAATAAAGAGATAGAAGACGCGGTAAACGCTCAGATGTCGCGCCTTCCCCAGCTTGCAACCCAGTACCTGCACAAGGAAAAGATACTTCTTGCCACCGCCATAGCCCGCGACTGCGAAAAACGGTTCAATGAAAAGGGCAGGGTGCATTTCAACGTGGGCGGCGCTCAGGCGGTTGAGGACAGCCTTAAGCTTGTAAGAATGCACCAAAATAAAAAGTCGCTTATGTTCGCGTTCATGGGCGGTTACCACGGCAGAACTCTTGCCGCGAGCGAAATAACCAGCAGTTTCCGCTACAGAAAACGTTTCGGCCATTTTTCAAACCGCGCACAGTTCATTCCGTACCCGTACTGCTACAGGTGCTACTACGGTAAAACAAAAGACACCTGTGGTTTTGAATGTATAAAGCATTTTGAGAAGCTCTTTGAGACGGAATATTACGGCGTAGTGGACCCGAAGGACAACGAAGCCGAGTACGCGGCGTTTTACGTGGAGCCTATACAAGGCACAGGAGGTTACGTTGTGCCGCCGGATGGATATTTTGAAAAGCTCTCCAAGATACTCAAGAAGTATAATATTCTTCTTGTGGACGATGAAATACAGATGGGCTTTTACAGAACAGGAAAGCTCTGGGCCATGGAGCACTTCGGCGTTACGCCGGACGTGGTCGTATTTGCCAAGGCGTTGACTAACGGCCTTAATCCGCTTTCAGGCATATGGGCGAAAGAGGAGCTTATAAACCCGAAGGTTTTTCCGCCCGGCTCTACGCACTCCACTTTTTCCAGCAACCCGCTTGGCACCGCGGCTGGGCTGGCCACGCTGGAGTTCATAAAAAAGCATAACCTTGAAAAGAGCGTAAAAGAAAAGGGCGATTATTTTTTAAAAAGGCTGAAGGAGCTTAAAAAGAAGCACAGCGTTATAGGCGACGTTGACGGCCTTGGCCTTGCCCTCAGATTAGAAATGACAAAGCCTGACGGATTTACCCCTGACAGGCAGTTATGTGATAAGATATTTCAGGAAGGCATGGGCGGAGAGGTTCTTTTTAACGGCAAAAAGTACGGCCTCGTGCTTGACGTCGGCGGGTATTACAAAAATACGTTTACCCTTGCCCCGGCTCTGACTATATCATACGAGGAGATTGACCTTTTTATCGGTCTTTTTGAGGCGCTTATTCATCGGGTGCTCGGCGCTTAGCCGCCCTTTTTAAGGGCGAGTCAAAGCCGAGCTTTGGCGGAACGGGTTTTAAGCAGGAGGGTTGCAAGATGATTTTACAATGGATGCCGCTTTTCATAACGGGCGCGGCCCTTGAAAGCACCACGCAGATATTTCTTAAAAAGGGCGCGCTTGAGCACAGTAGCCATGACGGGCTTAAATACTACTTTAAGTTGCTGAAAAATAAGTGGGTGCTAACGGGCATCGGCTTGTATTTAATAGAGATGGTCATATGGATAATTCTTTTGAGCGTAATACCGCTATCAGTGGCGTTTCCGATTACAGGCGTGCAAAAGATCATGATTATTCTTTTTTCGTTCCTCGTTCTTAAAGAGAAGATAAGCAGGGTGGAGTGGTTCAGTATAGGCATAACCGCCCTTGGCATAAGCATAATATCTATTTAACAGGGTGTTAGGCACGGGTTCGCTTCTAAAAGCGCGCAATGCGACTGACTACATGAAATATCAAGCGCCGCACCGGTTTTTTTTGCGATGTAATTAAATGGCGCTTGAATTCACAACAGACGTTTTGTAAAATGAGCATAATACGGCCTTAAACCGCGTTTAAGGGGTGAATATGGCAGATACGCTTGAAAGAGTAAAGGCGCTTTTTATTGAAAAGCTTGAGATTAAAGCTGAAGCGCTCACGCCGGAGGCCACGCTTGAAAGCCTCGGCCTTGATTCTCTTGATAAAATAGAGTTTGTATTTACTCTTGAAGACGAATTTAAGATAAGTTTTCCTGAAAGGAAGATTGAACTTAACACCGTGCAGGACGTCATAAATATAATAGATAAGCTCATTGCCGAAAAGCAGGCTAAGGCGTAGCAGAGCCTGACACTATGCTCTCCGGGCCGCTCGTTGAAAACGAGCGGCCAATTTATAACCTGCTAAGTCAACCTGAGAATATGAAAAGAAGAGTTGCAATCACAGGCATAGGCCTTGTTACCCCCCTTGACAGCGATTGTCATGATTTTTTTTTCAATCTTATGGCGGGTAAATCCGGCATAAGGCGTCTAAGCGCCGGTTTTGCGGATAATCTCAACACCAAAATAGCGGCTGAGGCCGTATTTGACCCGGCGTCGCATTTTTCCAAAAAACAGCTCGGCTTGTTTGACAGAACCGTTCAGTTCGCCCTTACCGCGGCAAGGGCCGCGTGGAAGGCTTCAGGATTAACTTTGAATGAAGATGAACTGCGGCGCGCAGGGGTTTCCATCGGCACGGGACTTGGCGGCGCGCAGACCATTGACGATTTTTATTTACAGATTTATAAAAAAGACGCTGTTCGCGTAAGCCCTCTTTCCATAACTAAAATCATGTGCAACTCTTCGGCGTCGCATATTTCCATTGAATACGGGCTTAAAGGTCCTTGCTTAACGTATTCAACCGCGTGTTCGTCGTCGGCCGTGGCGCTTGGCGAGGCGTTTAGAAAAATTCAGCACGGCTACGCTGACGTGATGCTTGCCGGCGGCGCCGAGAGTTTTTTGACTTACGGCTCATTCAAATGCTGGGAGTCGCTTGGCGTAATGGCTCACGAAGACAAAGATGATTTGTCTTCGTCGTGCAAGCCGTTTTCAAAGGACAGAACCGGCTTTGTGCTTGGCGAGGGCGCGGCGGTTCTTGTGCTTGAAGAGATGGAAATGGCCAAAAAGCGCGACGCGCCCATACTTGCGGAGTTTGCCGGTTACGGCACGACCGCCGACGCTTTTCACATAACCGGCCCGACGATTGACGGGCAGGCGGAGGCGATGCGCCTTGCAATGCAAGAGGCGGGCTTCGGCGCGGATGGCATCGGTTACATAAACGCCCACGGCACCGCCACCGAGGCAAACGACGTTATAGAGACGCAGGCCATTAAAAAAGTATTCGGCGAAAGGGCGTTTAAGTTGCCTGTAAGCTCTACAAAGTCAATGCACGGCCATTTGATGGGCGCGGCCGGCGCGGTAGAATTCGCCGTCGCGGTATTGTCAATTATAAATAAGGCCGTGCCTCCCACCTCAACGCTTAAAAACCCGGACCCGCTCTGCGACCTTGACTACGTGCCGCTTATAGGAAGGCAAGGCGCGCGCGTCGGCGCCGCCATGTCCAATTCCTTCGCGTTCGGCGGCACGAACGCCGCGCTTATCGCCAAAGAAATATGACAGACTACGGCATAGACCTTGAAGGCGGCGAGCACGCCGTGCTCCTTATTCACGGCATGACGGGAAGCCCTTTTGAAATGAAGCCCCTTGCGAGAAGATTATTTCGGGCCGGTTTTACGGTCAAGGGGCCTTGCCTCGCGGGACACGGCGGCACCATTAAAGAGCTTACCGCGACAACGTGGCGTGACTGGTACGGCACGGCCCATGAAAATTATACGGAGCTTAAGAAAACCCATGAAAACGTCTCGGTAGCCGGGCTTTGCGCGGGCGCGCTGTTGGCATTGTACCTTGCTTATGAAGAAAAAGAAGCGTCTTCAATAGCGCTTATGTCAACTACGTTTGTTTACGACGGCTGGAGCCTTCCGTGGTACAAGTTTCTTTTGCCTTTTATGTACTACCCTCCGTTCAGGTATTTCTACAAGTACGAGGAGAGGGAGCCTTACGGCATAAAAGATGAGCGCATGAGAAAACATGTGGCCCTGGGGCTCAAAGACGGCTCCATAGCGCATGACAGCTTTCCGGCGGACTGCCTGCGCGAGCTTTTTAAGCTTATACGGGCGTCAAGAAAAATACTGCCCCTTGTCAGCGCGCCCACGCTGATACTCCACGCCGAGGAAGACGACCTCGCAAGCGTTAAAAACGCCGAGCTTGTTGAAAAGAGCGTAGCTTCAAAAAACGTGAAAAAAATTATCGTTAAAGATTCATACCATATGTTAACGCTCGATAAGCAGAAGGATTTTGTGGCTGACGAAATAATAAAGTTTTTCAGTGAAAACGCCTCAAGCCGCGCAAGCGGGCTGAAAAATTCCACAGGAAATAATTAAGGATTATAAAGGCGCGCCATGAAGCGACTGCTTAACCTGCTTGAGCCTTTGCCGCTTGTCGAGGCTTTTCTCGCGGAGCCTCCGGAGGGTTTTAAGGCCGTCCGCATTGAAACCGGCGCTGGCCGGATACCGGCTTTTTTAACTAAATTCGATTTCAGGACCTCCGCTGATAAAGGCGTTAAAAAGTGGCTTGACAGGTTTGATTTTATAATTCCCAAACCGCTTACGC
>SCQA01000114.1 GCA_004298725.1 bacterium | reverse complement strand
GGGTGCTCGGCCAAGGCTTGAGGAAAAACCGTACCGTTCCAATTGATGGGAGGTTTATGTCCGGCTATGTCAACAAACTCTTTATACTGCCTGTTGGTCACTTCCGTTTTATCAATAAGGAAAGCAGACAAAGTTACCTTTCTTTCCGGCCTCTCGTTTGCGAACCACGGCTTTCGCGAGCCGTACTGCATTGCCTTGGCCTCTTTATCCACCTGATTACTGCCCATTGTAAATTCGCCTTTTTGAATTTCTATCATGTCCTGCGGCGGTTTCGACGAGCACCCTCCGGCGAAGATTATTGCCGTAAAAAAAGCCGCGCCAACCACAGCCTTCCGGCGTTTTGACAAGCCTAATTTACCTAAAAAAAACATAAAACCTCCTGTTCGCTAATACGCGCTTTCGTTATGCAAACGCAAGGCGTTTTAGTTTACTATAACCGCCTTATCCGCTGAGTTAAGCGTTAATGCCCTAAAGCGTTCCCTAAGACGCATGTCAAAGAAATCAGCAGGGTTATAATCGTCCGTGAAAATTATAGGCCCCTTTTCAACGGCTACTTTGCGCTTGTATATGCCGTCAATATCCGCCCTTAATGGAGTATGAACCGGCTGAGCCGACCATCCCGGCATTAACGCGGCTTCGTCTAAAACAGCCGCGTCGTGCGCGACAAAAACAATATTAACCACACTCGGCTCTTTGGCGAAATAATTATCTTGCGAATAGACGTCTATATTTTTAAAAACCGGACTTAACGTGCCGTACAATGAAGTAAGCACAAATTTATCGTCAGGCATATTGCCGCCGATAAAATTTATAAGAAGAACGCCGCCGGTGGCAAGCCTTTTTTTTATGAGCGAAAACGCCTCAACGCTCATCAAATGCCCCGGCGTAATGTCGCCTGAAAAGGCGTCCAGCACGATAATATCGTATATGTCAGACGAAGTCTTTAAAAAATACCTGCCGTCCTGCACGTGTACTTTAACCTTCGAGCCGTCAAAAGCAAAATATTTTTCAGCCGTTTTAACCACGGAAGGGCTTATTTCAACGACGTCTGTCTTTATGCCGTAGTATTTTTGCAAGTTTGAAGGTATCAGGCCGGCGCCAAGCCCGACTACAAGCGCGTTTTTAGCGGTTTTGTTGTAAGCGCGGCTAAGCCTTTCAATATAATACGTGTAGCTGGCAATGGAAAGGCCCGTGTTAACGTCAATGCCGCCCTGAATTATGCTGTCCGATAGAAACTCCCTAAGATGCTCCCTGCCGTATGAGTAATCAACGACCTTTATCTGGCCGTAAGCGGTGTCTTCTTTTTCAACAAGCTCCACGCTGGTGCCGTCAGGCCTGTTAAACGCCGGAAGCCCTGGCGTGTAAAAAGACGGCACGACGGGCGCAAGCACGAGGATTATAGCAACGAGTCTTCTCTTAAACCATGCGAAATACACAACCGCACTCGCCACAAGAACGAGCGACGACAGATATATTATCTTATTTACCCCGATATTAGGTATCAAAACAAAACCCGTAAGCACCGTGCCCACAAAACTTCCGGCAGTGGACACGGAATACAGCCACCCGACAGTCTTGCCTATGCCAAAAGACGTATCCGTTATATAAAGCTTAACCACGTAAGGGGTGACCATGCCGAGAAGTAAGAGCGGCGGGGCGAAGAGAACCGTGGAGCTTGCGAGAGAACCCGCCCTAAGACCGAACGAAAGTGAAAAATCTATTACCGCGCTTTTAATCAGCGGCACTATGGCAAGGCACAAACCCGCCGCGAGGATTATTACAAAAAGCGCTGTGTGGCTTGCATTAGCGTCAGAGAGCCTTCCTCCAAGCCAGTAACCAACGGCAAGAGAAACAAGGGTAACGGTTATAAGAGATGTCCATACAAACAGGCTTACGCCAAACGGCGGGCCGATAACCCTTGAACCTATTAGCTCAATGACCATTACTATCGTGCCGCTTACAAAGGCCGTTACCACTAAGTATTTGCTTATGGCTGAATTTTGCATTTGGCTTTTATATACAACGGCATAGGTATTAACGCATCAAAAAACGTCAGAACATGGCAAGAAAGCAGTATTTAGTGAATAGTGTTTAGAAAAGAAAAACTCCGCCCTTTATCCGCTAATCACTGTTTTTTGGAAGCTTATACGGCTACGCGTATAAACGCACATGGTATCAGAGCTAACGGCTTAAACGGCGCCGCATAGCAGGGGCGCTCCGCAGGTCACTTCGCGCACCTGAATCCGAAGTTGTTATTTTTTGTCTGAGGGTTGAAAAATATTTTATTGTAAGCGGGCGAACTGATGCCGCATTTGTAGTAAGTGCAATCGTACCATGAACCGCCTCTTAACACCTTGAACTTATCGCCGTAATTTTCATCCGGATGCGTATTGCCCGGATAGGGTTTGAACCAGTCAGCCGTCCATTCCCATACGTTTCCGGCCATATCGTACACGCCATAAGGGGATTTGCCTTCGTCAAAACTTCCTACCGGCATGGTGTCTTCAAGGCCTAATTGGGGAGTATTCGCGTTATATTTAGAAAACTTGTCCCCCCAGGGGAATATTCTCTTACCGGCGCCTCTGGCGGCCTTTTCCCATTCAGCCTCGGTTGGAAGGCGCTTGCCTTCCCATTTGCAAAAAGCGTCCGCCTCAGACCACGTTACGAACACGACAGGGTGGTCTTCCCTTGCTTCCGGTATCTTGCCTCCGGGCCAGTGGTCCGGCGCGCCCCGGCCGGTAGCGTCAAGAAAAGCCTTATAGCGTATATTGGCCACTTCGTACTTGTCTATCTGGAACGCCGGCAGTTTCCGCTTATGCTCCGGCTGGCTCTTTGGCCACCAATCGTTTGCGCCCATCGTAAACTCTCCGCCGGGCACGGCCACCATTGTTTTCAGCTCCTGCATCGGCTTTTTAGGAGATCGCCGTTTTTTAGCGGTGTACGTCACGGCCTCTTCTGACGGCGCTTTCGCAACATCAACGCGCGCGTCCGTGAATTTAACAAAATTTTTCATCACGTCGTCGGATGCGTCAGCGGATGAGCGGTGAGAAGCATTTATATCAAGATATTTATCGCTAAGGCCAGGCCCATGACATTCCGCGCAGGTGGCGTCGCGCGTATAATCTATGGAATATCTCTTGTCAGGCGTATGACAGCCGGAGCATTTCGGCTCGCCGGTTAAGGAATTATAATCAGTGTCTTTGGCGTAAACCCGCTCTGCTGGAAAAAACGCTAAAACCGCGATCGCGGCTATAATCAGTGCAAAAGTTCTTTTCATCTGCTGATATTAAAATCCTCCGGCCGATATTTTAGGAACCTCTATTAATTCTTTTGTGCAGTCAAAAGGTATCGGGGATCAATTCTGAGATGTATTTTCCGACGACCGTTACCTGCCTTTTCCTCAACTTTACCCCTCACCCTACCCTCTCCCGCAAGGGGAGAGGAGAAAAAAAGGAATTAATCAGACCTTCCTTTACTTTTTACCGGCGCTCTCAAGCTGACGTATATACGCGAGCACGTCCCATCGCTCCTGCACGGTTAAGATATCCTGCCACCGCGGCATTGCCAGAGCTTCCCCGCCTATTTGCCTGTGAATACCCTCGCTGATTGACTTGTAGAGCTCTTCATCCGTCTTTTTCATTCTTTTAGCGTCGTTTACAAAATCCACTGGATGCGGAGTAAGAGCAAGACCAACAGGCCCGTCTCCATAGCCTTTCTGCCCGTGGCAATAATGGCAATATTTACCGTATATCTCCTTACCTGACGCAAGATTACCCTCAAGTTTTTTGACCGGCTCCGGCGCGGATTGTTGATTGGGCGGCGCCTTTACTTCCGTACCTGCAGACGGTTGACCGGAATTATCTTTGCCTGAACATCCGGCTACGCCAAACACGGTAACCACGCAAGCAAACGCAACAAGCAGTCTACGCCGATATTTTTTTTCGAGCGGCTTTGATAACATATTAGGTTTTCTGAAGTTTTTTTGATCTGGCATATAAGTTCACATGCTCGTGCCGCCGGCAACTTGACCGTTAAAATTAATACTGCTATTTAACAATACGCTGATTGAACGCCCGCTAAAGGCAAAACAGCTTTTTCAGTACGTTACCTACCGTGGCAACTGCATTTGCCAGTATCAAATAGCGCGCCATTATTTAATAACGCTATGCAACGAAGCTCAACAAAGCCAGGCAGAACAACTTCTGCAACCGGTTTTTTATTCTATTGCCTCTCCAGTCTTAGGCTTTATATCTTCCGCCAAATATTCTATCTTCGAGGCGCTTCTTAAATCCCCTAACCACTGCATCCAGTGCTTTGTGCGCTCTTTCGAAATAAGATCCGCCTTTAATTGTTCTTTGTTAATTTCCTCAAATTTTTTCTGCACGGACGGCTTTTTACCCTCAAGCTTCAGTATGTGATAGCCGTAAATAGTCATTACCGGTTCGCTAATCTCGCCGACCTTCATATTAACTGCGCTGGCGTCTATCTCTTCAAAGAGAGAACCCATATGCGACCAGCCCATTTCCCCGCCTTTCTGAGCGTTGGGGTCTTCAGAGTATTTCTTGGCAAGCTCGCCAAAATCCTGCCCGTCTCTAGCCTTCTTGATTATCTCTTGGGCTTTTTTAAAGGACTCGTTCCAAACTTTTTGCCCGCCGGACGGGTCTGCCTTTATAAGTATTGACCTGAGGTGTATCTGCTCAGGCTCCTTGAACTTGGCAAGGTTATTGTCATAATAATTCTTTAAAAATTCTTCGTTTACAAGCGCCTCCACATTCTTCTTAATCTCCAGAGTTTTTGCTTGACTGGCGCGCTTTACGGCTATCTTCTGCCTGAAGTGTTCTTTTAGTTCGGGCATCGTCATTTTACTTCTTTTAAGCACCTGATCAAGCGTCTGTTTCGGAGGAAGCGTTTTTTTGATATTTGCTATCTCTTCGTCAATATCCTTCGCGCTTACGTCAACGGAGTTTTTCTCTTTGGCGAACTTATAAATAAGCTCGTTGTCTATCATATTGTTAAGAGCCGATATTTTAATCTTTTGCATGCGTCCCGGCGACACGGAAGAGTGAAAAGACACAGAGGGCATCAGGTTAGAGACAACCGTATCAAGGTTCTCTCTTGTGAAGCTTTTGCCGTTTATTTTGATTACCACTTCTTTTGAAGGGTCCGCGTAACCCTTAGACGTTGTGGCTACCGCCGCAGGAGCCGCTAAAAACACTACAGCGGCAAGAGGCAAAAGCACTCTTGCGATATTTTTGTATTGCATTTCTAAAAACCTCCGGTATTTGTAGCGCATTGTTAAAATAAAGACTTACTCGTTAGCGACGATACAGTAGCGTATTTCTGACCGTCGTATTATAAACCATATTATCATAATATTTAAG
>SCQA01000113.1 GCA_004298725.1 bacterium | reverse complement strand
TCAATTCTGAGATGTCTTTTCCTCACCTTTACCCCTCACCCTACCCTCTCCCTCAAGGGGAGAGGAGAAAAAAAGAAATTAATCAGACCTTCCTTAAATGGCTTGGCTTAACGACGCCATTAAAAAAGAGCGGGGCTAAGCCAAGCGCCAAATTTAAGACGTAGCTTTAAATTTCAGCTACATCTTAGCCAGCCTTAGGCATCATATTTTTAAAGAGATACCAGCTCTTCAGATAGTCAACGGCGCGGTTCAGCTGAACGTCTTCGCCGTCCTCTGTCTTTGAGCCGTTTTCAATTATCTTTATCTTCTCGGCAGGAAGCTTTTTGTCCTTATCTTTTTCCTTATCGCCCTTTGTCTCGGTTACGCCTTCAGGCGCAAGGTGGCCGGCAAGGTCTTTTTCCTTTATGTTATGAAGCTTTGACTGGTCTCCCGACACGACTATATCCGGCTCTATGCCCTTGGCCTGTATCGAGCGGCCAGACGGCGTATAATACTTGGACGTAGTAATCCTTACGGCGGAGCCGTCCGCCAGCGGAACTATCGTCTGCACGGAACCCTTGCCAAAGGTGGTGGTGCCGAGTATTACCGCCCGCTTATGGTCTTGTAGCGCTCCGGCGACTATCTCTGAAGCGCTGGCGCTTCCGCCGTTTACTATTACTATTATCGGATAATTAGGCTCGGTTTTAGCCCCGTCAGCCTTAAATATATAATCCTGATTCGCGGCCCTGCCCTTTGTATAAACAACAGTGCCGGAACTGAGGAAAAACTTTGAAACGTTAACAGCTTCCTGAAGAAGGCCGCCCGGGTTATTGC
The DNA here is from genome assembly GCA_004298725.1 of bacterium. Classification (GTDB taxonomy): domain Bacteria; phylum Desulfobacterota; class GWC2-55-46; order GWC2-55-46; family GWC2-55-46; genus SCQA01. The sequence goes on along the minus strand of SCQA01000113.1, from coordinate 916 downwards.
GAAGGTCAAGCACAAGCCCTTTAAGCTCGCCGTCCTTAGGCTTTAACTGCTTAAGGGCCTTTTCAAGGTCCGCTGACGTGGACTCCTGAAACTGAACAAGTTTTACATACCCGAAACCGTCGCCAAGCTGTTTAAACTTGACGGACTTTACCTTTATAGTTGCCCTTGTTATTGTGTAAGGCTTCGGGGATTCAAAGCTATCCCTGAATATATGTATGGTAACATTGGTGCCGACCGCCCCTCTCATCTGTCTTACGGCTTCGTTTATTGTCATATCTTTGGTGAACTTGTCGCCTATCTTGACTATCTTATCGCCCGCGAGAAGCCCGGCCTTTTGAGCCGGAGTATCGTCAATAGGCGCAATTACCGTAAGCACGCTGTCTTTTAGCGCTATCTCTATGCCTAAGCCGCCGAAGACGCCCTTCGTGTCAACCTTCATCTCGCCGTATTCCTCTGGAGTAAGAAAGCTTGAATGAGGGTCAAGGTCTTTCAACATGCCCTTCAACGCGCTGTATATGAGTTTTTTGCTGTCCACGTTTTCGGCATAGTCTTGCTGGACAATAGCCATAACGTCTGAAAAAACCCTCAGGCTCTCATAAGCGTCACTTGAAACAGCGGCCACCCTCTGCGACATGCCCCATGAAGCGAAAGTCAACAGTACCGCGGCGGCAACAAGCCCCAACACGACCTTGACGTTCATTAACCTTTTAAACATTCAATCTCTCCTATGTTTGACACTGCCGGTTATCATACCGGTAAGATTATTAAAAAACCGTGGAAGCCTGCAACACCGTATGCAAGATCAATAATGCCAATAAAGAAAAACTTCAATTTCAAAAACCACCCTACAACCACCCTGCATCACGCATTATATCAGTGTGCCATTTTCCAACGGCTTTTTAAAGTATTTTATTTT
>SCQA01000112.1 GCA_004298725.1 bacterium | reverse complement strand
GCTCTTCCGATCTCGAAGATTTCTTATACGGCGCGACGAATATTGATTGGAACAAGGTAAAAAAGAAGGAAGAGAAGCTGAAGGCCGTTCTTGATAAGGCAAGCGTAGTACGCATAGTCGGCAAAGATACGGATTTGACCCTCAGTATAAAAGGCAGAAAGGCTATTGCCTGTTACGGCGAGAGGAATATGCCGGACGGCGAGGTTTTTCTCTCTCCGGTGGAGGACTCCGCCGAAGGGCATGTATATTACGAAATGCCCGCGATATATCAGGGCAGGGAAGTGCTGGGCATACGGCTTAAATTCAAGCGCGGCAAGATTATCGAGGCGCGCGCTGATAAGAATGAAGGCTTTTTAAACGCCATGCTCGACACCGATAAGGGCGGCAGGTTCCTTGGCGAACTCGGCATAGGCACTAACTACGGCATACAGAAGTTTTCAAAAGACATACTTTTTGACGAAAAAATCGGCGGCACGGTGCACCTTGCCGCGGGCAGGTCGTATGAGGAAGCGGGCGGCAAGAACGTATCCGCAATACATTGGGACATGATAAAAGATTTAAGGCAAAGCGGGGCCATTTACCTTGATGGCAAGGCGATACAGAAAAACGGCAGGTTTCTTATTTAGATAGTTATCCGTTATCGGTGAACAGTTATAAGTGAATGGATGTCAGTCTAACAAATTTTGAGTCTTTTACCGATAACCGTGAACCGATAACCGTTCACTGCCCACTGATAACTTGAATATGTCCGAAAGGCCTTGACAGGTTGTTTGGCGGAAGTTATCATCTGAAAAGTTAAAAACAGAGAGTTTTTTACAGGAGAAAAGATGGAGAGTGAAATTGTACTTAAATCTTTTAAAGAGAGCATAAAGGCCAAGGAGAGGTTTTTTAATAAAAAAAATACCGCGCTTGTCGTTGAGGCCGCCGTTGCCATTGTGGCGGCGTTTAAGGCCGGAGGTAAGCTTCTGCTTGCGGGTAACGGCGGCTCTGCCGCGGACGCCCAGCATATTGCCGCCGAGTTCATAAACAGGTTTGAAATAGAAAGGCCGCCGCTTCCGGCGCTTGCCCTTACAACGGATACGTCCAATATAACTTCAATAGGAAATGATTATTCGTTTGATCAGGTATTTTCCAAGCAAGTGAGGGCGCTTGGCACGCAAAACGACGTGCTTTTGGCCATTTCAACAAGCGGCAATTCAGCCAACGTGTTAAAGGCAATCGAGGCTGGCCGCTCAATGGGCATGAAAATTATCGGGCTTACGGGCAAAGGCGGCGGGGCCATGGCCGACAAGGTCGACATACTTCTTGACGTTGATCACAAAACTACCGCGCGCATACAGGAAACGCACATAACCGTTTGCCACATAATATGCGAGCTTGTCGACCATATCCTTTTTCAAAAGGCTTCTTAGATGAAGTTTAAACCGCTCTCTTCAAAAGGCATAAGGACGTATTCCATTAAGGACAGAAATAGCAAGGTAACAGTCGACGACTTTGCCGTCCTGCCTGTCAAGGGAGGAAGCGTCAGAGAGTTTCTTTCAGCGCTACCCGATATTCTCGCGGTTAAAAATTTAAAGGCCGTGGTGTCGGCCATTGTAAAAACTCATAAGGCGGATAGGACCGTTATCCTCGGCATGGGCGCTCATGTCATAAAGTGCGGGCTTGGGCCGCTTATTATAGATCTCATGCGGCGGGGTATTGTAAACGCGGTGGCCATGAACGGAGCGTGCGTGGTACACGATTTTGAAACGGCCTTTGCCGGATGCACGTCTGAAGATGTTGACAAAGAGCTTGGGGCCGGGGCTTTCGGCATGGCCGAGGAGACCGGACGCATAATAAACAGCGCGATAAAAAAGGGCGTTAAAAAAGGGCTTGGCAGGGCCGTAGGCGACGTCATCGAGGGCGGAAAGTTCCCCCATAAAGATAAGAGTATACTGGCGGCGGGCGCGCGCTTTGACGTGCCCGTTACGGTGCACGTGGCTCTTGGCACGGACATTGTCCATCTTCATCCGCATATGGACGCAGGCGCGACCGGAGAGGCTTCAATAAAAGACTTTAAGTTGTTTTGCGGCGTAGTGTCAACGCTTGAAGACGGCGTGTACCTTAATATAGGCTCCGCGGTAATACTGCCGGAGGTTTTTTTAAAGGCCATTACGCTTGCGCGCAACCTCGGGCACGACGTTTCCGGCTTTACGACCGTTAATATGGATTTTTTACAGCACTACAGGCCGCTTACCAACGTTGTAAGAAGGCCGACGTCGGGCGGAGGCGCGGGTTACATGCTGACCGGACACCACGAAATAATGGTGCCGCTTCTTTACGCCGCAATAATGGAAGAACTTGATTAACGGACTTACGCCGATGGATAATGCCGGAATTGAAATATTAAAAAAAATGCTTGCCACGCGCGGCGAAATTGAGTTCGCATATCTCTTTGGTTCGCATGCGAAGGGTACTGCCGGACGGCTCAGCGACATTGATATAGCCGTTTATGTCAGAGAGAAGACGCTTTCCCTTAAAAGGCGGTATCCTTACGGGTACAAGGCGGCGCTTGCGTCTGATTTGATGAAAATTTTAAATACCAACGATGTCGATATTGTGGTTTTAAACGAGGCGAAACCTTTTTTGCGTCATCAGGCGATTAAATACGGAATGCTTCTTAAGCGCGGGAATGAAGAGTTGAGGATAAGTTTTTGGGTGGATACGCTACAGCGCTATGACGACGCCAAGAGGCTTATGAAGATTCAGCATGACTGCATGAAAAAACGCATTGATCGCGGGACGTTCGGAGTATGACCGGCAAGGTTCTTCTTCGCAAGCTTGCAGAGCTTGAAAGATGTCTTGACGGACTTGAGTTAATGCGCGGATACGATATTAATGCGTTTCGCGGCGATATTGAAAAACAATGGGCCGTTGAACGGGGCCTGTAGATAGCCGTGCAGGTTGTTATAGATATAGGCGCGCACATACTTGCCGCCGAAGGGGAGACTGGCATTGAAGATTATGCCGAAGTGATAGGCAGGCTCGGTAAAAAAGGCATCATACCCAAAGGATTTTCCGATTCCATAAAAGGAATGGCCGGTTTTAGAAATATCCTCGTGCACGAATACGCCGACGTTGACATTGAAAAAGTTTATGAAGTGCTTCAAACAAGGCTTTCTGACTTCAGGAAATATGTTAAATATATCAGTAAATACGCCAGCCGCGCATAGGATGCAGTTTTTATGAAAGAGAAAAAACAAAAACTTTGGTCGGGCCGGTTTTCACAGGGCACACACGCGCTTGTTGACGAATTTAACGCGTCCATTTCATTCGACAAAAGGCTTTACAGGCATGATATACGCGGTTCAATTGCCCATGCGTCCGCGCTTCTGGCAGGAGGCGTAATTACTGAAAAAGAGGCTGGAAGGATAACCGTCGGACTTAAAGCAATTGAAAAGGAAATAGAGGGTGGAAAGTTTGTATTTTCGCCGGAAATGGAAGACATACATATGGCGGTGGAGGCGCGCCTTATCGCTAAAATAGGCCCGCTTGGCGGAAAACTGCATACCGGAAGAAGCAGGAATGATCAGGTGGCGCTTGACGCCCGGCTTTACCTTAAAGATGAAATATTTGAAATACTCGGCCTTTTGCATGAGTTTAAAAAAACCGTTGTTGACGTTGCCGAAGGCAACCTTGAAACCGTCATGCCCGGATATACTCATTTGCAAAGGGCGCAACCAGTGCTCTTTAGCCACCATTTGCTTGCGTATTACGAGATGTTCAGGCGCGACACTGCGCGCCTTCTTGACTGCCTTGAACGCACGGACGCCATGCCGCTTGGCGCGGGCGCGCTTGCCGGAAGCCCGTATTGCCTTGATAGAAAGTTGGTTGCGAGGCTTCTCGGGTTTTCACGAATTACTCAAAACAGCCTTGACAGCGTAAGCGACAGGGACTTCGCGCTGGAGTTCTTATCGGCGGCGTCAATTATAATGGTGCATATGTCAAGGCTCTCTGAAGAGATAATACTATGGAGCTCGCAGGAGTTTGGCTTTATCGAGCTTTCGGACGCGTTTTCAACCGGTTCGTCAATTATGCCGCAAAAAAAGAACCCTGACGTAGCCGAGCTTTCAAGGGGCAAATCAGGGCGGGTTTTCGGCAATCTACTTGCGCTTCTTACGGTGATGAAGGGGCTTCCGCTTGCGTATAATAAAGACATGCAGGAAGATAAAGAACCGCTTTTTGATACGGTTGACACGTTGAAGCAGACGTTAAAAGTATTCGCGCCCATGATTGCCGGCATGAAGGTTAATAAGCAGGCCATGCTAAGGGCCGCTCAAAAAGGTTTTTTAAACGCAACCGACGCGGCTGATTATCTTGTTAAAAAAGGTATGCCGTTCAGGCAAGCGCACAGGGTTGTGGGCATGGCCGTCGCTAAATGCGTAAAAGACGGCGTAACGCTTGAGGAGCTCGCTATTAAAGACTGGCAGGGTTTTTCCGGCTTATTCGGGCCGGACATAAAAACTGCCGTGGCAATTGTTAATTCAATAGCCGCGCGCAAGATTTACGGCGGCACGGCGTTTTCAGAGGTTAGAAAACGGCTTAAAGAGGCTAAGGCTGAGATAAAAAAAGGCGCGTGTTGAGGTGTTTGGCTCGGCTTAAATAATGGCGGAGGCTTTTCGTGTGAAGCAATGCTATGCGGTAATAATGGTGTTTTTTGTCTTTTTGGCTGTTACAGCCTCGGGTTGCGGGAAAAAAACGCCTCCGGTGCCGCCGGAGGACTCAAGGCAAGAGAGGCAAACCGGTCAAAGGAATGTGTAGTGTGGTAAAGTCTGTTTTTGGGCAGATATAGTTTTGGTTGTTAAGCGTTATTTGTCGTAAGTTTGGCGCCGCCCGCCAAAATATCAGCGACGACGTAAACCCCTCTTTTATAAAGAGGGGCAGGGGAGATTATATAAAAGCGTTGGGTTGGCGTAACCCGGTATTTTTCCGTGAGCAGTCAACAAAAGATAACAGACAAGGAGACGGGCTGGATATGCATTTTTTCGCGTACAAGGGCAAGAATTTTTCCGCCGAGGGCGTTAAGGTTGAAGATATAGTCAAGAAAACCGGCACGCCTGTTTATATTTACAGTAAAAAAACCTTGCGTACGCACTATGGGGCTTTTACAAAGGCGTTTGACGAGGTTGATCACATAGTATGTTTTTCAGTTAAGGCTAATTCCAATATTTCGGTTTTAAGAACATTCGCCGAAGAGGGGAGCGGTTTTGACATTGTATCAGCCGGAGAGCTTTACAGGGCGTTAAAGGCAGGGGCAAACCCTAAAAAAATCGTCTTTTCCGGCGTGGGCAAACGCTCTGACGAGCTTGAGTTCGCGCTTAAAAAGAAGATACTCATGTTCAACGTTGAGTCCCCTGAAGAGCTGACCGCGCTTAATAGCGTAGCAAAGCGCCTTAAAACAAAGGCCAACTTTGCCATACGGGTAAATCCGGACGTTGACCCTAAAACGCACCCGTACATTTCAACCGGGCTCAAAAAAAACAAGTTTGGCATACCCGCGGAAGACGCCGTGCGTGAATACGTTTTGGCGAAGCAAAACCTTAAATGCCTCGCGCCTGTTGGCATAGACTGCCATATAGGCTCGCAGATAACGAAAATTGACCCGTTCATTGACGCGCTTGAAAAGATAAAAGGCCTTGTTCATAAGCTCCGCTCGGAAGGGCTTGAAATAAAGTATCTGGACATGGGCGGGGGGCTTGGCATTACGTACGACAAGGAAGCTCCGCCGCACCCGAGCAAATACGGCGAGGCGGTTTTAAAGAGCACCTCAGGGCTTGACTTAACGCTGATATTCGAGCCGGGCAGGGTAATGGTGGGGAACGCTGGCATACTCGTAACAAAGGTCTTGTACGTTAAAAAGAACGACGACAAGACGTTTGTAATAGTTGACGCGGGCATGAACGACCTTGCAAGGCCGTCGCTTTACGGCTCGTATCACGCGATTAAGCCGGTAAAGGTTTCGCCGTCCGCAGGAGAAGAAATTACCGCGGACGTTGTGGGGCCGATATGCGAATCCGGCGATTTTATCGCCAAGGACAGGATAATGCCGGCAGTCAAATCCGGCGCTCTTCTTGCCGTTATGAGCGCCGGCGCGTACGGCTTTTCAATGTCGAGCAATTATAATTCAAGGCCGCGCGTTGCCGAGGTCATGGCGGACGGCAAAGGATATAAGGTTATAAGGAAGCGCGAAACCTTTGAAGACATTATAAGGGGCGAGAAGTAAAATGAAATTGCGCTTTACAAAGATGCACGGACTTGGCAACGATTTTATAGTCGTTGACTGCCGCAAAAAAGACATAAAAAAAACCGGCGCTGTAATGAAGGCGCTTTCCGACAGGCGTTTCGGCATTGGCTTTGACCAGGCTATAATACTCAAGGCGTCAAAAAAGGCCGACTTTCGCATGGATATTTATAACGGCGACGGAACGAGGGTTGAAATGTGCGGCAACGGCATACGGTGCCTTGCCGCATACATATGGAACAGGGGCTTGTCAAAAAAGAAGCGCCTTGACATTGAAACCCTTGCCGGGATTATACGGCCTGAAAAATACGGCAAGCTTGTGCGCGTTGACATGGGCGCGCCGGTGCTTGAAGGCAGGCTCATACCGGCGGCAAAGGACGGCGAAGTAAAAGATTATGAATTTAAAGCCGGCGATAAGACGTTTAAAATAACTTGCGTGTCAATGGGCAACCCGCACTGCGTGATATTCGTTGACGACGTCGACGCTTTTGCCGTTGAAAAGTACGGCCCGCTTATAGAAACCGACAAGTTTTTTCCGAAACGGACGAATGTGGAGTTCATTCAGGTTTTAAGCTTCAAGCGTTTAAAGATGCGCGTCTGGGAGAGGGGAAGCGGCGAAACCCTTGCCTGCGGCACCGGGGCGTGCGCTTCGGCCGTGGCTTCACGGTTGCATGGTTTTGCGGGATCAAGCGTCAGCGTTATGTTAAGGGGCGGTACGCTGAAGATAAACCTTGAAAAAGACGGCCATGTGTATATGACCGGACCTGCCATGGAAGTATATGACGGCGAGGTTGAAATCTGACATAGGCAAAAGCCCGGCTTTTTTGTATAATACTTGCGGGTGTTTATAAGGGTTGCTTGATTTGAATTAAGGAAGGTCTGATTAATTTCTTTTTTTCTCCTCTCCCCTTTATACCCGTAGTGGTATTGAGGGAGAGGGTAGGGTGAGGGGTAAATGTGAAGAAAAGACAGGTAACGGTTGTCGGAAAAGACATCTCAGAATTGATACCCGATACCTTTTGACTGCACAAAAGAATTAATCAGAGGTTTTCTAAGGATTAAAATTAACATTGGAGAAAGATTGATGTTCACCGGAGCGATAACCGCGCTTGTTACGCCTTTTAAAGACGGCCGCGTGGATGAAGAAGCTTTTAAAAAGCTGATAGAAGAGCAGATAGCCAAAGGCATTAAGGGCATCGTGCCGTGCGGCACCACGGGCGAGTCTGCCACGCTTACCTATGAAGAGCATAACCGCGTTATAGAAATAGCCATTGATACCGCCTCCGGCAGGGTGCCTGTAATCGCGGGTACGGGTTCCAACTCAACCGCGGAAACGCTTATGCTTACGCGCCACGCTGAAAAAGCCGGGGCAAACGCCGCGCTTTTAATAACGCCTTACTACAACAAACCCACTCAGCAGGGGCTTTACGAGCATTATAAAAAGATAGCCTCTGAAAGCGGAATTCCGATAATACTTTACAACGTGCCGGGCCGTACCGGCGTAAATATGCTTCCTGAAACCGTAGCCCGGTTGTCGGAAATTAAGAATATAGCCGGAATAAAAGAAGCAACCGGCGACATGAATCAGGTGAGTGCGGTCATAGAGTTTTCAAGAAAGGGTTTTTGCGTCCTATCAGGGGACGACTTTACCACGCTCGGCCTTCTCGCCCTTGGCGGCCATGGCGTTATTTCCGTTACTTCAAATCTCGCTCCGGCGGACGTTTCCGGCATGGTTAAGAGCTTTCTTGCCGGCGACCTCGCGGGCGCGCGCCGCTTGCATTATAAACTTCAGCCGCTTAACAGGGCCATGTTCACGGAGACCAACCCTATTCCGGTAAAGACGGCGCTTTCGTTTTTGGGCATGGTTAGCGAAGAGTTCCGCCTGCCGCTTGTTAAAATGGCCGAGGCTAATAAGGCAAAACTTCTTAGCGTGATGAAGGCATACGGCCTTGCCGTAGCGGAGGCGTTTTAATGATGCAGATTGCCGTTACCGGCGCCGCCGGCAGAATGGGCAAGGAAATAATAGGGGTTATACTTTCAAACCCGGGCCTCAGGCTTTGCGGCGCGCTTGAGAGCGCCCAGTGCGCGCTTTTAGGAATTGACGCGGGCGAGACCGCCGGCGCTGGAAAGGGCGGAGTAAAGATAACCGACCAGCCTGACAGGGCATTTAAAAAGGCCGACGTTATCATAGATTTTTCAGCGCCTGAAGCCTCCATGCGCCACCTTGAATTTGCCGTGCGTTATAAAAAGGCCATTGTCATAGGCACAACCGGGTTTTCCCACGGCCAGCGCGAAAAGATAAAAGAGTTAAGCGCAGGCGCGCGCGTGCTGATGTCGCCTAATATGAGCATAGGCGTAAACCTTCTTTTTAAACTCGTCTCAGAGAGCGCCAAGGCGCTTGGCAAAGATTACGACATAGAAATAACCGAGGCTCACCACAGGCATAAAAAAGACGCGCCTTCAGGCACTGCCATGCGAATAGCCGAGGTTATAGCCGGTGCAATCAATTGCGACCTTGAAAAGACCGCGGTTTATGGCAGAAAAGGCATTATAGGCGAAAGGCGGTCTGAAGAGATAGGCATATTTTCTATAAGGGCGGGCGATATTGTCGGCGATCACACCGTGCTTTTCGGCGGTCCGGGCGAGAGAATCGAGATAACGCATAAAGCGTCATCAAGGGAAACTTTTGCGCGCGGCGCGGTTAAGGCCGCAGTCTGGCTTGAGGGTAAGGCGGAAGGCCTCTACGATATGCAGGATGTTTTGGGGCTTAAATGAACCGGCCTGCCACGCCAGCGCCGGACCTGTCAAGTTGCACGGCGGGTTACGTTGCTTGCATCGTTGCAGGGGCATTAGCAGGATATACGGTTTGGGCGTCCTACGGCCGGTTTATGGCCCATCAGCTCTTCTTTCTTGCCGTTTCTCTTTTTCTTTCAATGGAAGCATGTATTTTCATCGGGCGCGAGCCGCTTAAAACGGCACAGCCGCTGATTTGGTTGCTGCCGATGGTAACTGTGTTATTACGGCGGTTGTATTTTACCCCTCGGCAGGCAACATATTCATCAGCGAGGGCAGAGTTCGCGCGTTATGGTTTTTTAATTTTAGGCTGACTCTAAAAATTAGAGATTTTTTCTGCAATCAAGGAAGGGCGGGAATAAAAAGCGGAGCATATATGCAAATATGTGAGCATTTTTATTCACGCACTGACACAGAGTCCGGGAAAAAGATCAATTTTTAGAGGTAGCCTTTAAATAGAAACTAACATAAAAGGAGATTGGCAATGATTCTCAGGTATTTTGTGTCAGCGGGCATCATCTTTTTTCTTGCCTTTTCAACGCTCTCAGCAGAGAGCGCGTCGGCATTTCAGGGGCCGGGTTGTATGGGCGAATGCGCGGATTGCCATAAGCTTACGTCTGAAGAGGCGTCTAAACTGCTGAAGGTGGAGAAGTTCGGCGCCGAAATTAAGGAAATAAAGATGAGCCCGGTAAAGGGGCTTTGGGAGGTTGTTTTTTCAAAGGAAGGCAGGACAGGTTCGGCGTATCTGGATTTCGGCAAAAAGTACCTTGTGGAAGGCAAATTTACGGCGCTTGAGAACCTTGAGAAAGAGATTGAAAAGAGCGAAGAGGCGCGTGCCCTTAAAAAGGTGGATTTAAAGAAGATACCTCTTGACGGCGCCATAGTTTTAGGCGATAAAAGCGCGGCTAAAAAGGTTATTATATTCGACGACCCTGATTGCCCGTATTGTCAAAAGCTACATGAAGACGTTAAAAAGATAATAGCGAAACGCAAAGACATAGCGTTTTACATAAAGCTCTTTCCGCTTCCCATGCATCCTGACGCATATGAAAAGAGCAAGACAATAATTTGTGAAAAATCTGTTAAACTATTAAATGAGGCTTTTGAAGGCAAAGCTCTTCCAAAGGCAACATGCAAGGCAGAGGAAGTTGACGATAACATTAAGCTCGCCGGCGAGCTTGGGCTTCATGGCACTCCGGCCATAATACTGCCGGACGGCACGCTTATACCCGGTTATATGCCGGAGGAAGCGTTGATTAAGCTGATAGACGGGGAGCCGCAACAAGGCGCGAATAAAGGTGAGAAGAAGCAGGAAACAGGCGTAGGCAAAAAAACCGGAAAGAAAACCGATAAGAAGGCCGACAAAAAAGCAAAATAAAGCGCAAATTGTTTTTTTAAGTACGGGTTAAAAAGACACAAACTTCTTGACTTCTAAAAGAATACGTTATATTAAGCAGTGCTATACTTAGGCTGTACTGTGGTGTTGTGAGTATGTTGTTGAAATGGAGCCGGCGGGGGGAGTCGAACCCTCGACCTGCTGATTACGAATCAGCTGCTCTACCACTGAGCTACGCCGGCCATGCGTTGAATGATGAATTTTGCGCCGAGTATGCGACAGCGCAACTTATAGAAAATAAGACAAGGCCGTGTTTTTGTCAAGGCCTAATTGTTGTATGCCGCACTGTTGGTGAAATATATGCCGTAAGAGGCGTTTTTTAATAGGGTGTTATTTTTTGTTCCTACAATTTAAGGGCGGATTAAAGCCGAACTATGAATAAGGCAATATTTTAGCCGCAATCATAGCCATTTGGCGGGGTAATTGAAAAACGCCTTATGTTTTGTTACGAAAGCGATTTACGCTGTTTTGTTTTAAAGTAATTTTGCGCGTACGGGGTGCGCC
>SCQA01000111.1 GCA_004298725.1 bacterium | reverse complement strand
TCAAAACCGGAGAGTATGCCGCTAAGCCCTGCAATGGCCGAGCCTATGAAGAAAACCCGGCCGATGACTTTATCGGTATTTATGCCGACAATTTTTGCGACTTCTTCGTCGTCGCTTATGGCTTTTACGGCCTTGCCGAACATTGTTTTATTAAGAAGAATTATCAGAAAGACGGTTACTCCAGCTCCTAAGGCCGCAATGACAACCTGCGTAAGCGTAATGGCTCCGCCGCCGATGTTGAAGATCGTCTGCCTCGCGCTTTCTCCGGTCAGGGTTTGAAACTGGCTTGAAAATATAATGGCGAGAACAGCTTGAAAAGAGGTCATAAGGCCGAGCGAGGCCACAAGAAGCACCATGTTGGAGGCCTTTCTTCTTCTAAGCGGCAGGAAGATTATTTTTTCAAATGCAAAACCGGCAAGGCCGGAGCATATTACGGCAACCGGAACGCTCAGGTAAACGTTAAAGCCCATGGCATTAGCGAGGAAAAAAACCAAGTATCCGCCGAAGGCGGCAAGCACGCCGTGGGCGAGGTTGAAAAACTTTACCGCGCCGAATATGAGGTTAAACCCGACGGCGACAAGCGTGTATATCGCTCCGGCGATTATGCTGTTGAGTACCAGTTGGGAGAGTGTTTCCATAAAAAACAGTGATCAGTGATTAGTGGTGAGTGGTGAGTGGATAGTGGTTAGTGGATTCGACGCCGAACCACTCGCCGCTATTTACCGTGCACTGTTTTTGTTGTGCCGTCAGGAGTTTTCTTCTGACGGTATTTATTCTAACTACTCGACACCAGTCAATGTTCACTTTATTTCGCCTATCTTGCCGCTTTTTACTTTTCTTACAACGTAGCTCGCGTTGGTGATGTCGCCGTTTTTGTCGAACGTGTAGCTGTCCGCTATGCCTTGATAATTCGCGGTCGCGTAGATGCCTTGTTTTATCTTTTCCGTGTCCGTGCCGGCGGTTGCCATAACCGAGGCGAGAATTTTCAGCGCGTCGTACGCACGCGGCGCGTAAACGTTTATTTCCTTGCCGCCAGTCTTTGTCTTCATGGCGTCAACAAACGACGCAGGCAGGCTTTTGTTGGCAGGCTCAACGTATATGGCTCCGTCGCCGTTTTCTTTTACGCTTTCCCATATTTTCGGGTCGCTCCACGCGTCCGCCCCGAATACAGGCGCGTTAACGCCGAGTTCCTTCATCTGTTTAAGGCCTATAATGGAGCCTTCAGTGTAGCTTACGAAGTATATAAGCTCAGGCGCGCCGGATTTGAGTTTAACAAGCTGGCCTCGTATGTCTCTGCTGTCTTGCGCGAAGGCCTCCTCGCCGGTTATAACGCCGCCAAGCCTTTGAAATTCGGCTTTGAAAGAGTCGTTTACGCCCATGCACCAGTCGCTAAGGCATTTTAGAAGGGCTACTTTATTCTTGTTGAGTTTTGTTTTTACGTAATTGGCCGCGAATACGCCTTGAAACGCGTCGGACGGAACGTTGCGGAATATGAATTCGCCGGACTCG
>SCQA01000110.1 GCA_004298725.1 bacterium | reverse complement strand
GGCGAGGGTTGCCCACCTTACGGCAAGGGTTAATTCACTTGTTTCAATAAAGCTCGATAACATTCCGAAAGACGCCGTTGGCTTCGGCTCGAAGATTCACCTTGAAGACGCCGCAACCGGGGCAGAGGTGGTTTATGAGCTTGTTACGCCCGAGGAAGTTGACCCGCGTAACGGCAAGATTTCCGTAAACTCGCCAATAGGCAAGGCGCTTCTTAACAAAAAGCGCGATGACGAGGTAAGCATAGCCCTTCCGGCGGGAGTAAAGGAATACGTGGTTCGTAAGATATTTACGCTTCATGAACTCTTTTTTAGAAAGCCGGACAGATAAGCTGAAATACCCGCTAACTGTCGGGTAAGAGGATTGCAAGAGCTTTTAAATTATTTTAGAAGTTTTTCTCTACCGCTGACTTTCTTGCTCCTTTGGGTGTTTACTCCTGTTTCTATTTCCCAGCGGTATATTTAAGACTATTTTTGTGAAGGTTGCGGTACGGCGCGTTTTTTTACGCGGTGTTACGCTTTCTTTTTGCGTGTTCATTTTGCAACTTGAACCTTCTGATGTGTTTTCCGCGGGGGCGCGGTCTTGCGCGCCCGCTTAAAATAAATCGCCGCGTCGCGGCAAGAAGGAGACTTGGATGACACTCAAAAAAAGGTTGTTTACGGTCGGTCTGTCAATGGTTGTCGCAACGGGGTTTGGCGTTTTTACTCCGGTTTTCGCGGGCGAGCACGGCACGGCGCATTGGGCGTATGAGGGCGAGGGCGGGCCGGAGCATTGGGGCGGGATGTCAAAAGACTATGCCGCTTGCAGTCAGGGCAAGAGCCAGTCGCCGGTTGACATAACCGGAGCCGCGGATGAAAAGCTTGACGACATAGCGTTTAATTATAAACCGTCAAAAGCCGTTATTGAAAATAACGGCCATACCATACAGGTAAATTACGAAAAGGGAAGCGGCAATACCATAAAAGCAGGCGGAGTCGAATATGAGCTGGTTCAGTTTCATTTTCACGACCCGAGCGAGCATACGGTACGCGGCAAGTCATACGGCATGGAACTGCACCTTGTTCACAAAAACGTCGACGGCAAGCTTGCGGTGGTAGGCGTGTTGATTGACACCGGAGCCGAGGGTGGTGCGTATAAAGAAATATGGAACTCCTTTCCTAAAAAGGCCGGCGATAAAAAAGAGCTTAAGGCGCCTATAAACGCGAATGATCTGCTTCCGAAAGAGAGGCTCTACTACAAATATTCAGGCTCGTTGACCACACCGCCGTGCAGTGAAATAGTCACATGGCTTGTGATTAAGACGCCCGTGCAGATGTCCAAGGCGCAGGTGGACGCGTTTAAAGGCATAGTCAAAATGAACGCGCGGCCTACCCAGCCGCTTAACGGCAGAAGAATCAGCGCCGAAGCCGCAGGCAAGTAGCCGTATTTTTGCAAGGTTTTATTTCGGCAAAATGCCCTGAGCAATGTTTCTGCTCAGGGCATTTTAGCGCATGGCATAGGAGGCGTTATGAACAGGCCGTTTTTATTCGCTTTGTTAACTTCGCTTATTTGGGGCTTCGCGCCGGCGCTTGAAAAGATGGGGCTTCGAGGTTCCATAGACCCGTATCTTGGGGTGGTGATTCGCACCATACCGATTGCCGTCATAGCCCTTTCAGGCCTTGTTATAATGGGAAGAACCGCGGACGTAGCCAATATTGATCTGAAGAGCGCGCTTTTTGTAGCCTCAGGCGGGCTTGTAGCCGGGCTTATAGGCCAAATAGCGTTTTACTCGGCCCTTAAAGGCGGTGAAGCCTCTGTGGTTGTGCCTGTCGCGGCAACGTACCCGCTTGTCGCGCTGATTGTTTCAATATTATTCCTCGGAGAGGCGCTTACATGGAGCAAGGCCGTCGGGGCAGTGCTTGTGGTTTCAGGGGTGGTGCTTTTGAA
>SCQA01000109.1 GCA_004298725.1 bacterium | reverse complement strand
TTGTCGGGCTTTATTTCGAGCTGTCAAACCCCGGGTTGATACTGCCGGGCGTCGTCGGAGCCGTATCTCTTGTACTGTCTTTTTACGCTTTTAAAACGCTACCTATAAATTACGCGGGGCTTTTGCTTATAGTTCTTGCCGTTATTTTTTTCATACTCGAAATAAAGGTGGTAAGCTACGGGCTACTTACTCTTGCGGGCGTCGTTTCGCTTGCGCTCGGCTCGGTTATGCTCTTTGACACGGCCGAGGCGCCGTATTTAAAATTGTCGCTCTGGGTCGTCGCGCCGATAATAATTACGTTTACAGCCGTATTTATGGCAACCATGTACTACACTGTGCGGATACATCGCAGAGCGCCTGTAAGCGGGCTTGATGCGCTTATTCAAAAGGAATGCGTCGTTATCGAAGACATAAACGGCTTGGTGGGCGGCAAGGTCTTTATAGCCGGTGAATACTGGAACGCCGTAAGCGCCGCTGATATAAAGAAAGGCGAGAAGGCGCGAGTGGTTGAAGTAAACGGTTTGGTATTAAAGGTTGAAAGGACGCAGTCAATTTAGGGCGTTTCTAAAAATTGCCCTTTTTCCCGATCTCTTTGTTAGGGCGAAATAAAAATGCTCACATATTCGTATATATGCTCCGCTTTTTATTTCACTTTGCCTCGACCTCGGGAAAAAATTCTAATTTTTAGAGGCACCCTTTAATCGGCGCGACAACATCATAAACGGAGGTTCAAATGGTTCTCGGAATAAGCTCATTTTTGATTGTAATTATTATAGTCGCATTGCTTATTGTTTGGAGCGCGATAAACGTCGTGCCGGAATATGAAAGGGGCGTAGTCTTCTTTCTCGGACGCTATCAGGCGGTCAAGGGGCCGGGCTTGGTGCTTATATTCCCCGGCGTGCAGAAGATGCAGAAGATAAGCCTGAGAACAGTGGCAATGGACGTGCCTCCGCAAGACGTAATAACCAAAGACAACGTATCCGTAAAAGTCAACGCGGTACTGTACTTTCGCGTGATAGCGCCGGACAAAGCGATAATAAACATCGAGAGCTACCTTTACGCCACGAGCCAGCTCGCGCAGACCACGCTTAGAAGCGTATGCGGGCAGGCCGAGCTTGACGAGCTTCTCGCGGAAAGGGAAAAAATCAACAAGATTATTCAGGAAATTTTAGACAAGCAGACCGAGCCTTGGGGCATAAAAGTTGGCATAGTCGAGGTAAAAGCCATAGACCTGCCCGAGGAGATGAAGCGCGCCATGGCCAAGCAGGCCGAGGCCGAGAGGGAAAAGCGCGCCAAGATAATACACGCCGAAGGCGAAATGCTCGCCTCGCAGAAGATACTGGAGGCGTCCAACATACTCTCTCAAAACCCCATGTCTTTACAGCTGAGGTATCTTCAAACTTTAACGGAAATAGCCGCGGAGAAAAATTCTACGACCATATTCCCCGTGCCCATAGACCTTATAAGGCCGTTCATCAAGGCTTTTGAAAAAGCGGAGCAGAAGACCGGTGGCGAAGAAAAATAGCGCCGCTTCGACGGCAAAGGCGCACCCGGGCGGCAACCACAGAAAAAGGCTCCGCGAGAAGTTCTGTAGCGCGGGAATAACCGCGCTTCACGATTATGAAGTGGTGGAGTTCCTTCTCACTTACGCGATAGCGAGAAAGGACGTCAAGCCTTTTGCCAAGGAACTGATAAAAAAGTGCGGAGGCCTTGCCGGAGTATTCGAGGCGGACGCCAAAACGTTAACCTCGGTAAACGGCGTAGGCCCGGGCGCGGCGCTTCTTCTTGGGCTTATCAGGGGCGTTGCCAAAGAGTACCTTAAGGAAAAACCCGGTTCTGTAAAAAGAATAAAAAACGCGCGCGACGCCGTAAACTTTATCAAGGCCACTGCCAATGTTTCCGAATTAGAGTCGCTTCTCGCGCTTTATTTTAACGCGCAAAACGAAGTGCTCGGCACGGAAACGCTTTTAATGAGGCCCCCGGGTCGTTATGATATGAGGGCCGGAACGGTTATAAAAAACGCCTTCAGATATAACGCCCGTTCCGTGATGGTGGCGCACCTGTTGCCCGACGAACCCGCCGTGCCGAACCAGCACGCGCGCGTTGCCGCCGAGGAGCTTGAACGCGCTCTTTCCACTATAGACATTCTGTTGCACGATTATCTTGTAATAAGCCAAAAAGATTACTTCAGCGCGAGAGAGAACGGCTGGCTCAAGGCTTGAAAAACGCTTGACGGAGGCTGTTATTGTGGAAAATGTAGAAAAGATTATCGAGTGGCTATGCAAGATAGAAAACGCCGCTTTTTTGATATACGAAAAGGCGTCTAAGGCCTTTTCCGGCGACGAAGAACTTTCTTCTTTTCTTCAAAAACTCGCCGAAGATGAAAAGGCTCACCTTGGATACATGCAGAAGGCTTTTGAATTAATTCAAGGTAGCGGCAAAGCGCCCCATGTAATAGCCTTTGATAAAAACACAGTAGAATTCATAGAAAAGCGCTTTTCCGCGTGTGAAAAAGTTCTTGAGACGGACGCGCCTACTAAAAAAGACATTTTTAATTTTATCGTTGAGACGGAATTCTCGGAATGGAATACCCTGTTTTTGTATGTCATCAATGTATTACTGCGCTCTCACGTCGAATTAAAACGCGCCGTTATCAACATCCACAGGCATGAAAAAAGCATAGAGCGTTTTTTCGAGTCAAAACCGGAACTCAGCGAATATCGGGAGAGATTAAAGACACTGCATAAGATATGGGCTGAAAAGATACTTGTCGCGGACCGCGAAGGCATCATCTGCGACGTGTTAAAAGCCGTTCTCGACGATGAAGCAAATGTTGATTGCGCCGCTGACGGAAAAACGGCGCTTGAAATGTTCTCAGCCACGTATTACTCCGCGATAATATCCGATTATGATTCCCTGAGAATGGACGGTATTGAGTTCTACAAAAACGCGATACTTAAGTTTCCGGCGTGCAAGGACCGTTTTATTTTTTTTGTTGACGTGTTGACAAGAGAGCAGTGGGACTTTTTCAGGAAGAATAACATCAAATGTCTGAAAAAACCGTCGCAGATAAAAGACGTAAAAAAAGCCGTCATTAAAATTCTGGAGAAGAAAAGCGAGTAGCCCGGTTACCTTTGAGCATTTCTTTGTTTTAGCGTGTCTTCCACGAATTGCTTGGCGTCTTTAACCGCCGTTATCAAGTTTCTGCCTTTTGCAAGGCCGGATGCAAGCGCTGACGAGAAGACGCACCCTGTGCCGTGCAAAACCGGCCTGTCCGCCTTGATTCGCCTGCTTTCAAAATAAGAAAATTTCTTGCCGTCAAAAAGCACGTCAACAGGCGCGCCCGGCAGATGTCCGCCTTTAATCACCACGTTTGACGGGCCAAGAAGGTAAACGGCTTTTGCCGCGTCTTCCATGTCATAAATCGCAGTTACTTTTCTTTTAAGCAGAATTGACGCTTCGGTCAGGTTTGGCGTTGCAACGGTTGCGAGCTTTAAAAGCAGGCGTATTTCCGCAATGCCTTCTTTGTCGAGTAGCGCGTGCCCGCTTGTGGAGCGAAAGACGGTATCGAGAACTATGTTTTTCAGTTTATTTGCCTTAATTACGCTTGCAACAGTGCGTACGTTTTCGCAGGTCGCGAGCATACCTATCTTAACCGCGTCAATTTTAAGCTCGGTAACAAGTTCCCTTATCTGTTTTGCTAAAAACGCCGCAGGGACCGGTTCGGTCGTATAGCACGTTCTTCTGTTTTGCGCGGTAAGCGCGGTAACAGCAGACACGCCGTCCACTCCGAAGGCGTTAAAAGTGTGCAGGTCCGCCGTTACTCCAGCCCGGCTTGAAGGGTCGAACCCGGCTATTGTCAAAGCTCGCTTCATTTTCTACCTGTAAAATGGAAAGTTTTATAACTAACAGGATTATAGTCAGGTTTTGCAATATTGCTGCTTCTTTTCTTCTTTTAGGGATAAAGTCTTGAAAGGCGCGATAAGGTAATTAAAGGCAGGCGAGGGATAGCGTTATAAGTGCCCCTTTTTTTTTGAGATTTCTTCTTCAAAATATTTTTTGTATAGTATATCCCATTCCCTGCTTCCCTCTGGCACGCCGCGTGAAAGAGAGCTTATTTTTCTTCTTACTGCTGTGTCAGCCTCGTCTTCCACCCTGAAGTATGACGATATGGCATGTTTAATTTC
This sequence comes from bacterium, assembly GCA_004298725.1. Lineage (GTDB taxonomy): Bacteria > Desulfobacterota > GWC2-55-46 > GWC2-55-46 > GWC2-55-46 > SCQA01. The sequence goes on along the minus strand of SCQA01000109.1, from coordinate 1,122 downwards.
CTGAAGAGCTTTTTCCTCGCTGACAAAGTCCGCAAGGTCGTCCTTCCATACGGCATCGGCCACAAGATGGGCCATGTGTGAAATTCTGTCTTCAGAGAACCTCAAAGCACTATCCCCCTTTCGCGGGCAAGCTTGTTTTTTATCATGCTGAACATTTTTCTGTAGTCGAGTTTGCCGGAGTCTATCTCCGCGGTGTGCTCCTTCAGCATAGTCTCGACTTCTCTGTCAAGGTTGTCCTCGGCGCGTAAATCGGCGTTTATCGCTGTAATGGCCCGTTCAAGCACTTTATGCTCTTCGACTTTAAAAACGATAAGCTCCTTTTCCTTCAGGCGCTCTACGATTTTTTGCGCTATTTTTTCAACCTCTTCACCTGTTAGCTTCATGCAGAGAACTTAGCACAGTTTTCTTAGCTATGCAAGGGGCGTAAATCAAGCCGTAGTTTTACGGCGTACCTATTAAAGCAGGCATGGAAACCGTTAGAAAGGCACGCTTTTTCTTTACCGGCACAAGATAAGATACGTTACCTTTGCTGATTTGCCGCTTGACAATTGATAGGTAGTTATTGTATACTAAAATATTTACGTCACCTATAAGCCTATTTTAGTGTAAAGGATGAATATATATGGCCAAGAAAACTGTAGCCGCGCAAACCGCGCCGGCAAACGCACCCGGCGGAAACGGCGCCGAGAGGGCTGATTTAACGAGCCTTATTGATATAGGCAAAGATAAGGGTTTTCTCACCTATGATGAAATAAACGACGCTTTTCCAGAGGACAACTTTTCCGTTGAGGAAATGGATACGCTTCTTGAAACCTTGGGCGACCTTGGCATTGACGTGGTTGACACGGCTGACAAGGCCGGAGAGGCCGAACCTGCTTCCGAGGTAAAGGAAGAGGAAGTTGCCGACGTTGAGCGCGTTGAAGACCCTGTTCGCATTTACATGAGGGAGATGGGCGCTGTTCCTCTGCTCAAACGCGAAGAAGAAATAGTCTACGCCAGAAGGATAGAAGAAGCGAGGACAGAGCTTAAAAGGCTTACTCTTTCAAGCACCGTAGCCGTAAAAGAAGTTTTGCGCGTGGTTGAAAGGGTTAAACAGGGTAAGGCGTCTTTAAGGGAGCTTAT
>SCQA01000108.1 GCA_004298725.1 bacterium | reverse complement strand
TTTTTCCCGATATCTTTGTTAGGACGAAATAAAAATGCTCACATATTCGCATATATGCTCCGCTTTTTATTTCGCCCCGCCTCGACCTCGGAAAAAATTTCTAATTTTTAGAGACACTCTTAAGTGTTTAGGAATATTGTAAATTAAGGCGTTTTGGAGGAAGGATGGCAGAGGGCCTTTTACCGGTTTATATTGAAGACGAAATGAAAAAGTCGTATCTGGACTACGCCATGTCCGTTATCGTGGGCAGGGCGCTTCCGGACGTACGGGACGGGCTTAAGCCGGTTCACCGCAGAATTCTCTACGGTATGCACGAGATGGGCGTTGAGTGGAACAAGCCCTATAAAAAATCCGCCCGCGTCGTCGGCGACGTCATGGGTAAATTTCATCCGCACGGCGACTCGGCTATTTACGACGCCATTACGAGAATGGTGCAGGACTTCTCCCTTCGGCATCCTCTCATAGACGGTCAGGGCAACTTCGGCTCCATAGACGGCGACCCTCCAGCGGCCATGCGTTACACCGAAGTAAGGCTTGCCCGCCTTGCAGGTGAAATATTAAAGGACATTGACAAAGAGACGGTTGACTTCGGCCCTAATTACGACGGCTCCCAGTTCGAGCCGCTCGTTATGCCCGCGGCTTTTCCGAACCTTCTCGTGAATGGTTCGTCGGGCATTGCCGTTGGCATGGCCACGAATATGCCGCCGCATAACCTCGGTGAAATCATAGACGCCGTTATTTACCTTATAAATAAGCCGGACGCAAGCGCGAAGGAGCTTATGAAGCTTGTGCCCGGGCCGGACTTCCCTACCGGAGCGTTCATAAACGGCACGCAGGGCATAAGGGACGCCTACGCCACCGGCAGGGGCATAATTCAGCTTCGCGCCAAGGCGGCAATCGAGAAGAACCCGAGGACGAACCGTCAGGCCATAGTCATAACTGAAATTCCGTATATGGTCAACAAGGCCAAACTTATTGAATCAATCGCAGGGCTTGTAAGGGATAAGAAGATTGAAGGCATATCGGACGTGCGCGATGAATCCGACAGGGAAGGCATGAGGGTTGTCGTCGAGCTTAAAAGGGACGAAGTAGCCGAGGTGATACTCAATAACCTCTATCTGCATACGCAGATGAGAACCACGTTCGGCGTGATAAACCTTGCCATTGTTGACGGCCAGCCGCGCGTTCTTCCGCTTGCCATGCTCTTAAAAGAGTTCGTGCGCTTCAGAAGAGAAGTGGTTACAAGGCGCACGGCCTTTGATTTGAAAAAGGCCAAGGAAAGGGCGCATATTTTAGAAGGCCTTAAAATCGCCATTGACAACCTCGATGCCGTGATAAAGCTCATCCGCGCTTCCAAGTCCCCGCAGGACGCGAAGACAGGCCTTATGGCCAATTTCAACCTCTCCGAGATTCAGTCGCAGGCTATTCTTGAGATGAGGTTGCAAAGGTTGACGGCGCTTGAGCGAGATAAAATAATACAAGAGTACAAAGAAGTGCTGAAGCTTATAAAGTCGCTTGAAGAGATACTCGCGAGCGAAAAACTCCTAATGGGAGTGATAGTAACCGAGCTTAAAGAAGTTAAAGAGCGCTACGCCGACGCGAGAAGGACGAAGATAGTCGAGGAACTGGGCGAGATAACGCTTGAAGACGTCATTGCCGAAGAAGACATGGTGGTTACAATTTCAGGCGGCGGCTATATCAAGAGGAACCCGACATCCATTTTCAAGATACAAAAGCGCGGCGGCAAGGGCAAGATGGGCATGACCACCAAAGAAGAAGACTTTGTAAACGACATGTTCATAGCATCCACGCACAGCCATATTCTTTTCTTTACCGACAAGGGCAAGACGTATTCGCTCAAGGTTTACGAATTGCCTCAGGCCGGCAGGACGGCCCGCGGCAAGGCCATTGTAAACCTTTTGAACGTGGCGCAAGATGAAAAGATAACCGCGTTCTTGCCCGTGCGCGAGTTCATTGAAGGCAAATACATAGTCATGGCCACGGAGCAGGGCGTTATAAAAAAGAGCGACTTGATGGCGTTTTCCAGCATCCGCTCCGGCGGCCTTATCGCCGTAAACCTCGACGCCGGCGACAGCCTTATTTCAGCGCGCCTTACCGACGGCAAGACAGACCTCTTTCTCGGCACAAGGCTCGGTCAGGCGATAAGGTTCCATGAGGAAGAAGTGCGCGAGATGGGCAGGCAGGCGCGCGGGGTGCGGGGCATAAAACTTGGTAACGACGACGTGGTGGTGTCAATGGAGACGGTTGACGAGACGGCTACGGTGCTAACCGTAACGAGCAACGGTTACGGCAAGAGGACCGATTTCGGCGAATACCGCGACACGCACAGGGGCGGAAGCGGCATAATAAACCTTAAAATAACCGAAAAGAACGGCCCGGTTGTCGGTATAATCAAGGTAAACGAGACCGACGAATTGATGATTACGACAACCTCCGGCAAGATCATCCGCATAGCCGCCAAAGGCATTGCCTTGATAGGCAGAAACACGCAGGGCGTAAGGCTCATGGATACTGAAAAGGACGAAAAGGTAACGGGCATAGCCCGCATAGCCGAGAAAGACGACGCCGACGACGGCGAAGCCGGGGAAATAATCGAAGCCGAGATAGTGGAAGAATAAGGCGGAACTTGGCCTTAGCTGTAACACGGCGCTATGGCGGCCTGCGGTTTTGTCTTCCCCCCTTTCTAAAGGGGGATAGAGGGCAGTGCGAGGGGTATTTCTTAGCCCCTTCCCCCCCCTTGCGGGGGAAGGTTGGGATGGGGGGATGAGCAAGGCGGAGAACTGCGGGAAAATTTTACAGACGGTTAATAGTTCAAACACCCCCCGCCTTTATCCTCCCCCACAAGGGGGGAGGATAAAAGAAGCAAGAGAGGCTCGCAGTGCGAGGTTTTTTTTAATCTCCCCCTCCATCTTTAGGAAAGAGGGGTACTGCAAAGACAGAGGAACGTAGTTTTAGGATTGTAAAACAACGGAGAATCCACGTAATGCGCATGGCCGCCAGAAGCGTTGCAAGATATATCGCGGTTTTAGCGATTGCGGTTGCGCTGTTTCACGGGTGCTATTCCGACCCGGCGTTGAAGGACTTTGAAAAGGCCGAACAGCTTTTAAGCTCCGGCGACTTTGGCGAGGCGCTTAGAAAATATACGTATATAGCCAATAATTTTCAGGCAAGCCCTTCGGCACCCAAAAGCCGCTATAAGATGGCGTTTATCTACCGTAACAGCCTGCTTGACAGAAAAGAGGCTATCGAAACGTACAAGACGCTGATATTTCTCTACCCTCAGAGCGCTGAGGCGGTATCGGCAAGGAAAGACCTTGCGAAACTGTACTCTGAAATAGGGGAATACTCAAAAGCGCTGGCGCAGGAGCAGTGGCTTTACAAGCAAGGTTATTTAAACGAGAATCAGTTTAAATTCATGCTTGCAATGCACTATGTGAGAACAAACGATTTTAAACAGGCCCGCATAGAGTTTGAAAGCCTTGAAAGCAACGCGGGCGACAAAGATATAGTGCAAGAGGCGTACTTTCAGCACGCGAGCACGTATTTTCTTGAGGGCGACTCCAAAAAGGCCATAGAGGCTTATGACGACGTTCTTAGCAGGTTTCCAACGCATAAAGCCGCCCTTGACATGAAGTTCAATAAGGCAAAGGCCCTTGAAGAGTCCGGTAAGCCCTTAGAGGCTCTTGAGCTGCTCGTCAGCATACGGGGCGAGCACCCTAATAAGGCCGTTGTCGAGTCAAGCATAGAGGGCATACGCGACAGGCTCAGAAACGGAGGCGGCTAATTGCATGAAGAAAGCGCTTGATAAAGTCTGCGTTGTCGGCGCGGGAAGCTGGGGTACCACGCTTGCGGGGCTTCTTGCGAAAAAGGGTTTTAAGGTTTTTATTTGGGCAAGGGAGGCGGAGGTAGCCGAGGCGATAACTTCAACGCGTGAAAACAAGCTCTTTCTTCCGGGCGTGAAATTAGCCGACGGGCTTATCGCTTCCAATAACATCAAGGACTGCCTTGAAGGAGCGGGGCTTGTGGTGTGCGCCGTGCCTTCTCACGGCATCAGAGGCGTATTCGGCCCTGTTGCGGGCCTTATACGCAAAGACGCGGTTGTCGTATCCGTTTCAAAGGGAATCGAAGAAGAGAGCCTTTTAACGCCGTCCGCCATATTAAGCGGCGTTCTCCGCGAGGCCTCTTTTTCAGGCCATGTTGCCGTGCTCTCCGGGCCGTCGTTCGCGAGCGAGGTAAGCTTGGGCCTGCCTGCGGCGGTATCTGCGGCGTGCGCTGATATCACATCCGCAATGGTTGTGCAAAACGCTTTTTCAACTCCGGCCTTTCGCGTGTATACGAACACGGATATAATCGGGGTGGAAACGGGCGGCGCGCTTAAAAACGTCATAGCGATAGCGTCCGGCATTTCCGACGGCCTTTGCCTCGGGCATAACGCGAGGGCCGCGCTTATTACCCGCGGTCTTGCTGAAATAACGCGCCTTGGCGTCAAGCTTGGCGCGAACTCCGCCACGTTTTACGGCCTTTCCGGCCTTGGCGATCTGGTGCTTACCTGCACCGGCCCGCTTAGCAGGAATTATTCGCTCGGCGTCCGCGCAGGCAAGGGAGAGGGGCTTGATAGTATTCTCGCCAACATGAATACGGTCGCAGAAGGCGTTAAAACTTCGCGCGCCAGCGCCGCCCTTAGCCGGCGATTAAACGTTGAAATGCCTATAACCTCAGCCGTTTGCGACGTCCTCTATAACGGCAAGCGCCCCAAAGACGCGGTAATCGGTTTAATGGCAAGAGATTTAAAAGGCGAATAAGCCTATAAGTCGTTCTTCTCATTCGTTATCGTTCCCATGCTCCGGCGCCGGAGAGACTAACCGGCGTGACCGGTAAATGGGAACGTAGACTTGGACGCTCAGACGTCCGTGTCAACGCCCGCACATTGAAGAAAATGACGGACGTCTTACATTTCACGTTATTTTCCGGCATTGCCTTGCCATGCTCCTTTGTAAAAAAAAGACCCAACGAACAAACCCCTTTACTTAACATTGCGTATTGTTTATACTATTAAATTAACTTTAGCCGCTTAAAACGGCAATACTGAGAGAGGTTTTATTAAATGGATAAGAGTCATATAAGAAACATCGCCATCATAGCGCACGTTGACCACGGCAAAACAACGCTTGTGGACGCGATGCTCAAGCAGGCGGGCATATTCCGCGCGAATGAAAAGATTATCGAGCGCGTAATGGACAGCAACGACCTTGAAAGAGAGCGCGGCATAACCATTCTTGCCAAGAACACGGCCGTTCTCTACGGCGACGTAAAAATAAATATAGTTGACACGCCCGGCCACGC
>SCQA01000107.1 GCA_004298725.1 bacterium | reverse complement strand
CTTGTATGCAACGCGGTCGAAATAAGATTTAACCGGTAGGGTAGCGGCAAACCTAAAGCTGGTAATGGAATTTATTTTGAGCCTGCCGCTTCCCCGGCCGCATAACCGGTGCTCCAGCAGACCTGAAGGTTATATCCGCCGGTAGGCCCGTCGAGGTCGAGTATCTCGCCTGCAAAGTAGAGGTTCTCTATCAGCTTCGACCTCATCGTTTTCGGGTCAATTTCGGATAGCTCCACCCCGCCAGTTGTAATGACCGCTTTGTCAAAACCGGGTAGCCCTTCCACTTTAAGGCTGAATTCCTTCATAAGGTGCAACAACTTCTTTCGTTCTTCCTTTGTGATGTCTTTGACCTTTTTCTCGGAATCTATACCGGCAAGCCGCACGATTACAGGGATGAGTTTTTGCGGCAGTAGCATGTCAAGGCAGTTTTTAAGTAGCCTGTTAGGCCCTTCTTGAAATTCCTTCCGGATTCTCATGTCGAGCGCCGTAAAGTCAAGGTCAGGCACAAGGTCAATCTTCAGCGTAATGTTACCGGACAGCTCTTTGCCGATGGATTTGCTCATATTGATGATTAAAGGCCCGCTCATTCCGTTAGCAGTGAATAGCGCGTCGCCGACGCCCGAATCGAACTTCTTATCGTCTTTGTAAGCGGTTATCCTAACGTCACGCAGGCTAAGCCCTTCAAGCTCTTTTACAATCGCGTCTTTCAGAAGAACCGGCGTAAGCGACGGCGACGTGGGCATGACGGTATGGCCAAGTGTTTGCGCCCACGAGTATCCGTCGCCGGTGGAGCCGGTTGCCGGGTACGATTTTCCTCCGGTGCATAGAACGAACCTTTTGGCTGTTACCTCTTCGTCTGTGGCAAGCACGATTTTTTCGATTGCATCGCCTTTCCTGACGATATTTCGCACTTCGGCATTTAACTTTAAATCAACGCGGCCTTCTTTCAAGTATCCGGCAAGGGCGTTCAGCGCATCCTGCGCCTTGTCGCTTTCGGTTATGACCCTGTTGCCTTTTTCGATCTTTGTTTTTACCCCGCGGTCTTCGAAAAAGTTTATGATATCCCCGACCCCGAATCTTGAAAATGCCGAGAGCAGAAACTTTCCGTTCTTTCCGTACATCGAAGCCATCTCTCTCGGCGCGTAGGCGTTGTTGGTGATATTGCACCGCCCGTGCCCGGTTATAAGAAGCTTGACCCCGAGCCGGCTGTTCTTTTCAACGAGACAAACGCGAGCGCCAAGCTCGCCCGCCCTTCCGGCGGCCATCATTCCGGCCGGCCCTCCGCCGATTATGACAACGTCGTATTTCATGGCATTGTTATATCATAAATATTTTTCATGTAAGAGAAGGAAAGCAGTTCGGAGATTCGACTCTTAATCAAGCAGGATGAAAAAGCTACTGGACTGATGTTTTATTGCTATTTCTCTAACGGCATTTGTTCAGTCAGCGCATTACAGGTATGCCGTGCCACCATAAGTTCTTCATTTGTCTTGATTACGCGGACGATAACGCCGCCATCCGTTTTGGAAATAATTGTTTCGTTCTTTTCATTTAAAGCTTCGTCAATATTTATTCCGAGATATTCAAGTCCGTCGCAAATAGCATGGCGGACGTACGGCGCGTTCTCGCCTATGCCGCCGGTAAACACCAAAACATCAAGCCCTCCGAGCACCGCGGTAAAAGCCCCGACGGTTTTTTTTGCCTGATAACAAAAGAGCGACGTTGCCTCTTTTGCCATCGGGTCGTTGTTGGCTTTTTCTAAAAGCTCTTTCATGTCCGCGCTACTGCCGGATACGCCGAGGAGGCCGGCTTTTTTGTACACAAGCTCGCTTACTTCTTCGGGTGTCATGCCCTTTTGCATCAGCAGGTAAAGTATGACGCCCGGGTCAAGGTCTCCTGTGCGGGTGCTCATTACCAAGCCGCCTGCCGGCGTGAAGCCCATGGTCGTGTCAACGCATTTGCCGTCTTTTATCGCCGCCATGCTCGCGCCATGCCCCAGATGAGCGATGACAACGCGGCTTGGCAGGTTTTTAGAGGCGGCTTCGCGCGCCAGAGCGTTTATAACGTATTCATAAGATAAACCGTGAAAGCCGTAACGGACGATGCCTGCTTCGGTTAAATATCGTGGAAGCGGATATGCGCGGGCAGTTTGCGGCATTTCGCAATGGAAGGCCGTGTCAAAGCAGGCAACTTGTTTTACTTCGGGGATAAATCGCCTGAATGATTCTATGGCAAGTATTTCATGCGGAAGGTGATTTGGCGCAAGATGCGTAATATTTCGCAGTTCCGTAAGAAGCGCGTCGGTTACAATGGCGGGGCTTTTGAATGTTCTTCCGCCGTGTACGACCCTGTGCCCGACGCCGTCAATGGATTTTATAAACGAGCCGGTTTCAAGCCAATCAAGAATTGCTTTAATAGCAAAGTTATGGTCGGGTACGCTGATAGGTTTTTTCTGCTCGGCGCCTTCGACGACCTTTACATGAAAGCCGCCGTCGGTTAAGCCTATATTGTTTATTGCTCCGACGGCTATGCGCGCTTCGGATGTTTTTTCGATATTGTATATTGAAAATTTTATACTTGATGAGCCGCTGTTTATGGTTAGAATTCGCATTTAAGGGATCTTTGCTTGCATGCTCGCAAGCGGGTTATTTAAATTCAGTCGATCCACTTCCAGTCGCGTATCTCCGGCATGTCTTGCCCGTGTTTTATGATGTATTCTTTGTGCTCGATAAGCTTGTCGCGGACAAATTGTTTTACATACGCGCCGTTTTTTAATTTCGGCAGGCGGTCTATTACGTCGCTAACGAGATGAAAGCGGTCAAGGTCGTTTCTTACGACCATGTCGAACGGGGTTGAGGTGGTTCCTTCTTCTTTGTATCCCCGCGCGTGCAAATTGCCGTGATTTCCCCTGCGGTATGTCAGGCGGTGTATCAGCCACGGGTAGCCGTGATAAGCGAAGACTATGGGTTTGTCCTTGGTAAAGAGGCTTTCAAAGTCCCTCTCGGACAGGCCGTGCGGGTGTTCTTCATGGGGCTGAAGGGTCATGAGGTCAACGACGTTTATGACGCGTATTTTTATTTCAGGCGCGTGCTCGCGGAGTATTTTCACAGCCGCCAAAGTTTCAAGCGTGGGAACGTCACCGGCGCACGCCATGACTACGTCCGGTTCAGAACCGTTGTCGTTACTTGCCCATTCCCATATGCCAATGCCTGACGCGCAGTGTTTTATGGCAGAATCCATGTCAAGCCACTGTAGTTCCGGTTGTTTTCCGGCTACGATGACGTTTACGCGGTTCCGGCTTCTCAGGCATTTATCAGTGACGCACAGGAGCGTATTCGCGTCCGGCGGCAGGTAAATGCGTATGACGTCCGCCTTTTTGTTGACTACATGGTCAATGAAACCCGGGTCTTGGTGGCTAAATCCGTTGTGGTCCTGCCTCCAGACGTGAGAAGTGAGAAGGTAGTTGAGCGAGGCTATGGGCCTTCTCCACGGTATCTCTTTGCTCGTTACTTTCAGCCATTTCGCGTGCTGGTTGAACATGGAGTCGATTAAATGAATAAAGGCCTCGTAACAGGAGAAAAGCCCGTGGCGGCCCGTAAGCAGGTAGCCTTCAAGCCATCCCTGACAGGTATGCTCAGAGAGTATTTCCATAACCCGGCCTTCGGCGGCAAGGTGCTCGTCTTCGGGTAAAGTCTCTCCAAGCCATACGCGGCTCGTGACTTCAAAAAGCGGGTCAAGGCGGTTCGATGCCGTTTCATCAGGGCCGAATACGCGGAAGTTTCCGCGGTCAAGGTTGTTCTTCATAATGTCCCGCAGGAAAAAGCCCATCACTTTTGTGGATTCCGCCGTTACCTTGCCCGGCGTTGGAACGTTAACGGCGTAGTCCGTGAAGTCCGGCATTCTGAGGTCTTTAAGAAGCAGTCCGCCGTTTGCATGAGGGTTCGCGCCCATGCGAAGCTCGCCTTTTGGGGCAAGCTCGCGGAGTTCCGGCAGAAGCGTTCCGTTGGCGTCGAACAGTTCTTCGGGCTTGTAGCTCTTCATCCAGTCCTCAAGTATTTTTATGTGTCCGGTATTTTTGGCCATATCTGAAAACGGCACTTGGTGCGACCGCCAGAACCCCTCGGATTTTTTTCCGTCAACTTCCTTCGGGCCTGTCCAGCCTTTCGGGGATATTAGAATTATCATCGGCCACCGGGGGCGTTTGGCAACGCCGGTTTTGCGGGCGTTGACTTGTATTTCTTTTATCTCGGCCATAATCTTCTCAAGGGTTTGGGCCATCAGTTGGTGCATAGCCGACGGCTCATGCCCCTCCACGAAGTAAGGCTTATAGCCGTAACCGACGAACAGGGCTGTGAGTTCCTCTCTGCTTATCCGCGACAGCACCGTGGGGTTGGCTATCTTGTAACCGTTCAGATGCAGTATGGGAAGAACCGCGCCGTCAGAAATAGGGTTAAGAAATTTATTGGAGTGCCAAGACGTCGCAAGCGGGCCTGTTTCGGCTTCGCCGTCGCCAACCACGCATGCAACTATAAGGTCAGGGTTGTCAAATACTGCTCCGTATGCGTGAGATATGACATAACCAAGTTCGCCGCCTTCATGTATCGAGCCGGGGGTTTCCGGCGCGGCGTGGCTTGGAATGCCGCCCGGAAAGGAGAACTGCTTGAAGAGCTTTTTCATTCCTTCTTCGTCTTGTGAAATGTCTGTGTAGAACTCGCTGTAGGTTCCCTCAAGATAGGTATTAGCGACAATTCCGGGGCCGCCGTGTCCGGGGCCTGCCATGTATATCATGCTTAATCCATATTTTTTGATTACACGGTTTAAGTGGGCGTAAATGAAGTTAAGACCGGGGGTGGTGCCCCAGTGGCCGAGAAGGCGCGGCTTGACGTGCTCTATTTTCAGCGGTTCTTTCAGCAGGGGGTTGTTGTAGAGGTATATCTGCCCTACGGACAGATAATTCGCCGCCCGCCAGTACATGTTAATGGCCTTGAGTTCCTTTGCCGAAAGTATTTCGCCCATTGTATCCGCCTCCGTTTTTTCCTGGTTGTCTATTGAGCTTAGCGTCATGCCTTGCGGCATATATTATCATTTGAGAATTGCGCGGCGGTTGTTTTCGTTAACCTGACTTATGCGAAAAGCCGTCTGTGAAAAGTATAGACCTCAAACATCTCGCCGTCAACGAACGGGCTTTACGCGCCAGAGGTGCGGCTTGAGCCGCTTGTAAGTTTTGCGGTTTTTTAGTCTTTACGAAAGCAAGCGGGTTTTGCGAACGTTGGATTTTAATGCCCTTATTGTGCTTGACAATAGCGTTGAAAGTTGTTAAAAATATAAATTCCCGTCACCATAAGATGGGGTTTCTTTATACGCAGGGCTAAAGAGTAAATGGGCGGATAGCTCAGTTGGTAGAGCACAGCCCTTACAAGGCTGGGGTCACAGGTTCGATCCCTGTTCCGCCTACCAAATTCAGTTTTTTGTCAGGCACAGCAAGGTGTCATAAAACGGGGCCGTAGTTAAGTTGGTCATAACGCCGGCCTGTCACGCCGGAGGGCGCGGGTTCGAGTCCCGTCGGCCCCGCCATTTTCTTCCCGTAGACACCTTTGCCGTAGTGCTGTTTTCATTTTACAGGGCTTTGCACGCTTTCGTCTTTGTTTCGGTTATTCTAAGAAGGGGTATATTTTTATAGCCGGTCTGCTGACACCGCTATAAAAAGGCGCCCCTTTTTTATTGACATAAGACACGATGTTTTACCCCGTCCAACCCCCTGCTTGACATAAAATAGTGCAATTGCGATAATACCTGAATTAACGCTCTTCCGGTTGAAATATGATACAGCTTTTTCATGTGACCAAAAGTTATGACAAGTCCTTTGCGGCGCTTAAGGACGTATCCCTTAAGATAGCTAAGGGCGAAATTACGTTTATAACAGGCCCGAGCGGCGCGGGCAAGTCAACGTTGCTTAAAATCATCTTCGGGTCCGAAAGCCCCACCGAAGGCCAGATAATAATAGAAGGCAGAAATTACTTCCGCATACCTCCGCGCGAGATAACCAACCTGCGCCGCAGGATAGGTTTTGTGTTTCAGGAATTCAAACTTCTGCCGAATAAGACCGTCTATGAGAACGTAGCGCTCTCCCTTAAAATTATGGGCGTGGGCGCGAGGGAAGAGCGCGAAAGGGTGCTCAAGATGCTTACTTACTTGAAGATAATCCATCGCGCTAATTTCAAGACAATAAGCCTCTCCGGCGGAGAGCAACAAAGGGTAGCCATAGCGCGCGCGCTTGTTAAAGACCCGGCCATAATACTTGCCGACGAGCCTACCGGCAACCTTGACCCGGAAATGTCCATTGAGACGATGGAACTTTTCAAGGAGGTCAATTCAAGAGGCACAACTGTGGTGGTGGCCACGCACGACAAGGGGCTTATTGACAGGTACGCCAGAAGGGCCATACACCTCGAAGCAGGGAGGGTGGTTTGCTGACAGGCGTCAGAACTAACCTTTCATATCTTATATTCGACGCCCTGAGAACCATCAGGGAAAATCCGGCCTCAGCAATTTTTACCGCCGTTACCCTCGGCTTCTCGCTTGCCATACTCGCGTTTTTTTTCATCATATTCGTAAACCTCAATATGGCCGCCAGCGGCCTTGCCGACAGGGTGCATATGGTGGTTTACGTAAAAGACGGCTTTGCAAGCTACGGCCCTGACAAGATTAAAAAGGACGCTCTCGGCGTACTTGGCGTGAGAAGCGCGGAGTATGTGTCAAAGGAGGCGGCGCTTAAAGAATTAAAAGATAGTCTTAAAGGGCGGGAAAGCGTGCTTGACGCGGTTGACATAAACCCGTTGCCTGCCTCGGTTGAGATAAAAGTTTTGGACGCGTACATGGAGCCTATGCTCTTTGGCGCCGTTGTGGACGGAGTAAGGCGCCTGCAATGGGCTGAAGAGGTGCAATACAGCGGAAAGTGGCTGAAAAAGTTTTCGGCGTTTTTGAAGTTTACCGAGGTGCTGGCGGCCGTTATAGGCGTATTTCTAACGGCGGCAGTGGTTTTTGTCGTTACCAACACCATAAGGCTTACTATTTACGCCAAAAAAGACGAAATAGAAGTTATGCGCCTTGTGGGCGCCGGAAGGGCTTTTATTATGTTACCGTTTGTTATAGAGGGTGTTTTACACGGCCTTGCCGGAGGCGTTGTTTCTATCGGTATGCTCTCGGTTGGTATGTACGCCGTAAGCGCCAACGTACCCGCGCAAATGAGCTTTGTCATCGCCATGCCGGCTACGGTGCCGGTTATCTCAGCGGCGCTCTTGTCCGCTGGTCTTATCATGGGCGGAATTTCAAGCGTTATTTCGCTTATACGGTTTCTTAAATGACGAAGAAGGCGTTTTTCGTAGCGGTCATGATTGTAGCGTTTTCAATAAGCGCGTCAGCGGCGGTAAAGCGTCAGCAAGGCTCGGAGCTTATAAAAAAAGAAAAGGGTCTTGAAGACGTAAAAAAGAAGCTCCGCGAGGAAAAGACAAACGTAAAGAAGATAGCCGCCAAAGAAGTCTCGGTGCTTGGAGAGCTTGAGAGGGTAAATATAAGCCTTTCAAATAAACGTAGCGAGCTTTTAACCATTGAGGCGGGCCTTGACAGAACAAAGCGCGACGCGCTAAGCGTTACCGTAAATATTTCAAGGCTTGAGCGGGAAAAAAAGGCGTTGCTTAGCAGGCTTAAACAGCGTATGCGCGCCATGTATAAAATGCGCGGTTATTCCAACGCTAACGCGTTTTTGCCCGCGTGGGAGAGCGACGCGGCCTTAAACGGACGCAGGCAAAAGTACATGGCTATAATCATGAATTCGGACGCGGCTCTTATGGAGCAGGCGCGCGTGGCCATGGCAAGCCTTGACTTGGAGAGAGAGCGGCTTGGCGGGCTTAAGTCAAGCATGGAAGCAAGCAGAGACGCGGCGCTTGTGAAGAAGGCCGAGGCCGAGGCTTTGCAAAAAGAAAAGGCCGGCATATTGTCGGAAGTTAAAAAAGAGAAGGCAATCAGCCTGAAACTCATAACGGAACTTGACGCCGCCGCCGCTGAAATGGCCGAGCTTATAAAGAAGCTTCGCGGTCATGATAGCGCGCCTTCAAGCGCGAAAGGCTTTGGGGCCATGCGGGGAAGGCTCCGTCCGCCTGTTGAAGGGCGCATAATTTCGTCTTACGGAAAGGTGAGGCACCCGAAGTTTCAGACCGTGACGTTTAATAACGGCATAGTAATAGAGGCGCGTCAGGGAAGCGTTGTAAGGAGCGTGTATGACGGCACTGTGGTTTATACCGGCTGGCTGAAGGGCTACGGCCAGCTTGTAATACTTGATAACGGCGACGGTTTTTATACTCTGTTCGCGCATTTGCAAAAGGCGCTTAAGGAGCGCGGGCAAGAGGTTAAAAAAGGCGAAGATGTCGGCCTTGCGGGCGATACCGGCGCGGACGGCGTCGCCGGATTGTATTTTGAAATACGCGAGAAAGGCATACCACGGGATCCCGCGCCGTGGTTTGCGTCCGTCAGATAAACGTGTTCTTTTGCGGTCTTACGGCGCAAAAATAAAATACTTTAAAA
>SCQA01000013.1 GCA_004298725.1 bacterium | reverse complement strand
CTCGGCCACCCAACGCGCAAGGTCAATGGTTTTGCCTATCACCGCGCCGTCAATAAAATCTTCCTGCTGTAGGCCGCGCGCTTGAGTGCATGTCAAGCAAGAGCGCACCTCCACGCCCTTTTGTATCAGCTCTTCAAGCATGTCGCCCACGTTGTAATACCCCTTTGGTGGGTTTTGCCCTTTTTTCGCGGAAACCACGCTATCCGCGTAAAGAAATATTCTAACCTTTGAGCTCGTTGTAAGTAATGCCTGCGAAAGCCTTAACGCGTTCCACACCTTTTCGCTTCCGTACGGCGCGTCCTGCAAAACTATAGTTACAGTGCTCATAATAAAACCTCCTATATTCATATTTGAATAACCAACGTAGCAAGAGCCTTTTTATACCCGAGCGTTTACGCTTGAAGGCAACGCGTTAACCTGCTAAAATCAGTGTTATGAAAAAAACAATCAAATACGGCGAAAAAGCGGTAAACAAGGCTAAACTTACGGCATGGGACAATACAACCCTTGAGCGTGATTATACCATAGAAATATCATATCCGGAATTTACGTGTCTGTGCCCACGCTCCGGCTACCCGGACTTCGCTACGATACGCGTTGTTTATACTCCGGCTAAGAGCGTGGTAGAGCTGAAGGCGTTAAAGCTCTACCTTAACTCGTTCCGCTCAAAAGCCGTCTCTCACGAAAGCGCGGTAAATATGATATTTAATGATCTTTTGAAACTGCTGAAACCGAAAAAGATGGAAGTGACCGGCGACTTCAACGTGCGGGGAAATGTAAAAACAGTCGTCAGGGTTAATTTAGAGTAAACTTAAAAAACGCGCAGATGTTAAAAGAACCTATCAAGCCTTGTTTGACGGCAAAACCCCGCGTAAAAAATAATCCTCAACTGCGTTACGCATCTTTTTGTTTTATACGCCGTCAAGCCGCGGGCAGTTCAAATGTATTCAGATATTCTTGTATGCCGCTACTTCCGCCAAGTTCTTCTCCTAACATAGGAAGTATCACGAGGTCGCCGGTCTTGCCTGAAACCTCTTTGCGTATGACGGATACGAACGAATGAACTACCTCCGGGTCGAACTGCGTTCCGCAGCATTTCTTTAATTCGTTCATTGCCTGAATAAAGGAAAGCTTCTTTCTGTACGGCCTGTCCGTTGTCATGGCGTCGAACGCGTCCGCAAGCGCCATTATGCGCGCGCCAGCCGATATTGCCGTGCTTTTAAGCCCGTCCGGATAGCCGCTTCCGTCAAATTTTTCATGGTGGCTTCTGGTCATCATGGGCAGGCCCTTCCACGGAAATTTTACCTTTGAAAGTATCTCATAACCCACCACCGGGTGCGACACAAGCTCGATAAACTCGTTTTTTGTAAGCGAGCTGTTCTTGTTTATGATCGTCTTGTCAATGGCAAGCTTGCCGATGTCGTGCATAAGCCCGGCTATCCTGATGCCCTCGGTCTCTTCCAAGGTTTGGTGCATCTCCCTTGACATGGCCGTGCAATAAGCGGACACCCTGTGCGAATGTCCTTTTGTGTATGAATCCTTCGCGTCAATGGCGGTGGCAAAGGCGTGAATGGTGTCGTAATAAATGCGCCTCATGTTGTCGTAAAGCTCTTTGTTCTCGGTGTATTTATGCAGTAGCTTGGCAAGAAGGGAATGAGTATGCAGACTGAACGCGATATGTTGCGCCATAACGTGAAGAACGCGAATGTCGTAAGGCGTATACAAGTCGTCGGTGAATTTGCCGTTTATGGTTATAAAACCAAGCACCTCGTCCTTCACCACAAGAAATACCATAAGGCGCGCTCCAAGCCTCTCCAACATATCTCTTGCCGGGCCAAGCATGGCTACGGCCGGGTCGTTGCTTGTTAAATCAAGCGGTCTGTTGTATATGGCGAAACCTCTTATCGCCGCCTCTTCCAAATGAATGTTTATATCATTAATATCGCCAAGCCCTTTGGCAACTATGGGCGTGTACGCTTTTTTAGCCGGGTCATACCCGAATATGGCGCCCTTTGACGCCGGAAAGGAACCCATGACCATGTAAAGCGAGGACTTTATTATACGGTAAAAATTATTGCCTGAAACCGTTACATCCGCAAGTTCCGAAAGCGTATTCAGGCTAAACAGCAACTTATCAAGCCCCACTTCAACATCAATCATAATTTGCTCCTTCGCCGGTTGCTGATTATTTGCTCGCCAACTTACAAAGCTATAAGGCGAACTTTAAAAATTGTTAAAAAAACTTTTCAGCGGCCTGTTAAAAAACCCAAACCCGCGACCTACATCAATACGCCTTTGTTGTCGCCAGACGCCCAGAGTAGCGCCTCTTGCTCGTCTTTAAAAACCGAAATCTGCTTTGTAAGGCCGACGATATTGAATATGTCGTAATTGACCTTTTTCAAGCCGGATAGAAATATAGCGCCGTTTTTATCCCTAACCTTTTGTATAACCCCGATGATAATGGAAATGCCTATGGAGTTGATTATATCAGTATTTGAAAAATCTATTACAAACTTACGGCACCCTTTCTGTAAAAGCTCGTCGCACACGCCTTCGAGCTTTTCGCCTTCTATGTCGTTTATATAACCGTCGGGATAAAGAACGGCGCAATCGCCGCGCTTCTTGACGTTATTATTATCGTTAGGCTTGTTTTGCATCGCTTGCTTCTCCTTTTTTCCCAAGAAGTTTAACCATCTCGATTCCGGCTCCGCCCGAGAGCTTTTCAAACCGTACTTCGTCCATAAGGCCCTTAATAAGCTCAAGGCCCCAACCGCGCCTCTTTATAAGCCCGTCGGATATGTTGCGCGCCTGCGGCGCTGGCACTGAAAAATCAGCCCCGCCGTTCCTGACGTGTATTATAAGCCTGTCTTTTTCCGAAGTAAACTTCACGGAAACTTTGCCTGTTTTAAACCTGCCGTGCTCAAACGAGTTTATGCACGCCTCGATGACCGCCGTTTTTATCGCGCCCCTCGCGTCTTCGTTAAAACCCATGCCCGCGGCTATTTCGTCGGCGGCCTTCGCGGCCACAAGCTCGGCCCTTGGCAACGACGGAAGCGCCACTTCAAACTCCTTGCCAAAGCCGCTATAGGGCACGCTTACGCCGTCTTTGTCATGCGTTTTAAAAAGGCTTTCCTTTAAGCCGTTAAGCCGCGCGCCGTCAGTTGTAAAAACACCGGCGTTCTCCAATATCTTCCGCGCGACCGCGGTAAACCCTTCTCTGCCGATAATCCACCGATCTGTTTTTTTACCCTGAAAATTCTCTTTTAAAATACTAACGCGCCTTAAAAAGTTTTCAGCGTCCTCGCCGTTTACAGGCGCGGTCGCGTCTTTTATCGCCACAAACCAGACAATGCTTCCGGCAGTTTCATACCTGCCGTCCTCAAACCCTTCCGCGATAATAATCTCCGGCCCGGCCTCGCTGTACTCAAACCTCTCAGCCGTATAAAAACCTGAAATCTGCGGAAGCGTTATCTCAGTGTCTTTTTCCGGCGCAGTCAAAGGCGCCCCTTCGCGCTCTTCAAGCCCGGCAAGAGATACGGAGATACGCAAAAACCTCTTGCTCACCTTTTGACCGTCAAAGCCCGTTAAAACCCCGGCTACTTCTTCTTTAAGCCTGCTTCTTATTTTACTGTACCTGACCTCAAAGCCGTGTCTTAGCAAGCCGTTTATCAGTACAGTCCTTGCCTCGCCCGTGCTCAGGCCCTTAACGTAAATATCGTACGCGTATCCGATAAAATCCGCTACAACGCCCCCACCAGTGTATTTTACCGCGCCAAGGGTTGCTTCCGTAAGTCCTATGGCGGAAAGCGCCTTGATGTTTTGGTTTACTTCCGTTTCTTCAAAAGCAAGCAAATCGGCAAATTCTCCGGCGTTGCTTGTTATTTTCTTGGCCGAATTTTCAGCGCACTCTTTCAGAATTTTCAAAGAACCGAGGCTGTCTAACTTTATGTACGAACGAAGCGCCTCTGCCGTGTTGCCGCCCGTAATCTCATCAGCGTAAACGCGCGCGAAGTCTTTAAGGCTTAAAAGCCTTCCGCCTGTTCTTTTTGCGGAAGTGACCAAATTTTTAATGTAAAAAGGGCACCCCTCTAACTTTTGCCCTGCCGCGCTAAGCGCCTCGGCGCCGCACTCCACCCCGTTCTGCGCGCAAAGCTCGACAAACGCGGCGGATGATACGTCTTCATCAAGGCCGGTAATCGGCAAAAATTCAATCGAGTTGATAATACTGCCTTCAAGCGCGCCTTTTTCCCGGCCCGCAACTATAAAAGACGGCGCGGCATTAAGCGCGTCAAGCAATTCACGCTTTATTCCCGACTGCCCGGCAAAGCAAACAGCCCTGTCCAAATAGTCAAAATCATCAAGCAGTAAAAAGACCGGCATATTCGTATTGGAGCTTATCGACAGATGCGCCCGAACGGCATTTTGGAAAGCGGCATTTTTGTCGTTGTATTTCTGGGCAAGCCTATGCCTTGAAATAACCTCTCTTATCTTCTCCGCGTCTTTTTCAGCTCCAAGAAGTTTTTCAATACCGGCAAGCGTCAGCGGGGTTGCAACAAGGTCAGGGGAGCGCCGTCTGAAGGCTACAAACTGTTTTAAAATTTCCTTAAGATAATCTTCGGCAAAGGCTATGGTATCGGGGTAGTCTTTAAATTGATAATAAACCGGAGTTACCGCGGTTTGTTCAAAGAAAAGTTTTTTGTGAACTCTTCTAAGTATCTCTGTTTTTCCTGTCCAGCGTCCGCCGCAAAGATACACGGCGTTAGACAGACCGCTTTCTTTAGACGGCAGAGCAAAGAGGCGTTCTATAAGGGCGGCCCTGCCAAAAAAAAGGTTGTCGCTACATATGCTGAATAGTCCGGCGTTATTCATTATCCTGCTCTTTACACCTTCTGCATTTGGCGCTACGCGCCATTCGAAGTTTGCGCTAAATACAATTTTTTGGTGTTTTCAGGAATGTCTAAAATACTGTATACAATTATGCCAAACAATAGGTACACGTGTGCTTAAAGCTAACATTCCATGCAAACCATGCAAAGGCTATGCCTCTTTGCTCACGTTGCTCTAACAGCTTATTCATGTTGTAATGGCGTATGATAACACTTTATTATTTTTTTATTGGTTTGTCAAGAGCTGTATTTC
>SCQA01000106.1 GCA_004298725.1 bacterium | reverse complement strand
GCGTCATGTTTTTCAGCCACGATTATTTACCCGTTCTTCGCGCTTTATTTAGAACTATTAGCGCTCTCTTTATCAAGCACGCTGTATAGTGTATCCAACAGCTCTTTTAGCTTCTTTTCAAAAAATATCTTTTGGCCGAAGATGTCTTTTATGTAAAAAATGTCAGCGGCTTCGTCGCCTTTCGTGGTTATTTTGGAAATATAAATGTATAGGCCAAGTTTTGAAAGCGTGCTTGTAATGTCATACAAAAGGCCTATTCTGTTTTGCGTATGAATTTCAAGCACGGTATGAGCGTCTGAAACGTCGTTGTCAATAAGCACGCGCGTAGGTATTCTCGGTTTCGCCTTTTTATCGAGTATTGACGGCCTTCTGTGTTTTTTTACAAGGTTCGCCACTTTTATTCTGCCGGCTATAACGTCTGATAAATCAGATTCTATTTTTTTGAGTTTATGCTCCTCTGTTACCATCTCTCCGGCGGAGTTTATAACCTGAAGCGCGTCAAGGACTACGCCGTTTTTAAGCGTATTTATCTGCGCGCCGAGAATATTTATACCATTTGCCGCCATAACGCCGGTAATCCACGAAAAGAGTCCGTGCACGTCGTGCGTGCAAATTGTCAGCTCGGTGTATTGGCGCGGCAAGTCCTGACGTACGCTCAGTATGTAGTGCTTTTGGGCGGTAAAGCTTTTAACTATTTGTACGTGTCTGGCTATCGTCTCTGGCGCGTTATAGATAAAATATCTCTGCGGTAAAAGCATGAAGTAATCGTCAATATAATCGGCGTCAATTGCCTGAGGCGCGAGAAGCTTGGTGGTATCAACCTTTATTCTCTCAAGCCTCGGAGCCATCTCTTCAACTTCAAATGAGCCTCTCTCAAGCACTGCAGACGCCTTAAAGTAAAGTTCCTGAAACAAAGCCCCCTTCCATTTAGTCCATACCTCCGGTCCTACGGCCCTTACGTCAGCAAACGTAAGAAGGTATAAAAGCCCGAGACGCTCCGTGTCCCCTACTCTTTTGGCAAACTCAAGCACGAGCTTTTCATCGTGTATGTCGCGGTATTGTGCGGTGTCGGCAAGAAGAAGATGGTTCCTTACGAGAAACTCGACAAGCTTTGCGTCGTCTTCGGGCATATTGAGCCTTGAGCAAATTCCCGGAATAAGCCCGGCGCCCTTTTCAGCGTGCCCCTTTCCACAAGCCTTGCCGATGTCGTGTAAGAGCACGGCGAGCTTAAGTATTGCCGGGTTTGCCGTTTCTTCAAGAATGGCGCTAAGCACTGGAAACTCGCTTTTGTATTCGTTGTACAGGCGTTCCAGCTCCCTGACGCTGAATATGGAATGTATGTCAACGGTATAAACATGGTAAAGGTCGTGCTGGACCCTGCATGTAATATCCGCGAATTCAGGTATGTATTTTTCAAGGAGCTTGAGCTTGTGCATCTCACTGAGAGCCTTGTATGAATTTTTATTCTTTAGTATTTTAAAAAAAGATTCGCCCGCCTGCGGCGATGCCGCAAAACTAGCATCAGAGGCAGAGGCTCGAGACGCTAAAAAATCAAGTATCCTGTCTTTTAAACTCTGATCTATTCCCACGTCAAAGGCAACGGAGTATTCAAAAGCGCGAATAGGAGCGGCAGTGTCGTTTTCAAAACATAAGGTGTTTTTTAGAGAGAGCAACCCGTCAGCTATCTCATAGTCCTTATCAATTTTAACGCGCTTTTTAGGCCAGAAAAATCGCGGCTTTTTTCTGCCCCGGTACAGGGAGCGCGAAATCATAAGCTCGCTGTAATTGCTGATATTCGAGGCGTGTCTGTAATAATGCCGCATAAACTTCTCAACCGGCAGGCCGTGTCCTTCCACGTCGCTTTCAAGGTTAAAAGCAACGGCAATACGTTCCTGATGATCAAAGGTAAGCTGGTCGGTCTTTCTGCTGGAGTTAAAATGCAGGTCATTTCTGACCCACAAAAGAAAATCAACAGATTCAGTCAGATGTTTTTTTTCGTCGTCGCGTATCAGGCCGGATGAAAAAGGTTCGACGGAAAGCCCTTCATTGGCCTTAATTATCCAAACGGCGGTATGCAAGTCTCTAAGTCCGCCCTCGCCTTCCTTTACATTAGGCTCAAGAATGTAAACTGAGCCGCCGTAATGCTCCCTTCTTACTCTGTTCTCTTCAAGTTTTTGTTTTACAAACTCGTTGGAGTTTGATTTTCCGAAAAGCTTTTTCTTTATGCAGTCGTCAAGTTCGTTATACAGCGGCGCGTCACCGAAAATAAATCTGCGGTCAAGCAGAGCCGTCATGGTTTTAAGGTCTTCTTTGGCAAGGCGGATAGATTCGTCAATTGACCTGATGCTGAAACCAATGTCAAGGCCGGTGTCCCAGAGCATATAAAGAACGCGGCGGTTAAGCTCCTCAAGCACGGGAGACATCTTGCCTTTATACAAAAGCATGAGGTCTATGTCGGAACGGAGATTAAGCTCTCCCCTGCCGTATCCGCCGATGGCGACAATGGCCGTGGAATTGAGGCAATTCAACTCTACGCACCCGGCGCTAAAAATGGTCTTGATTAAATCGTCTATAACAACGGTGTAAACGCGGCAAACGTCAATGCCTGATTTGTCTGAAAGATGGATGAGTTTTATCTCGGCCTCGCACGAGGCAAGGTATTGCTTGATGTGGTTCGCGGTTTGAGGGGAGGCTATCAGTATATCTAAAAATTTTTTATGCACGTTCCAGCCAAATGGCGTTGAAAAAAGTATGGATAACCTGGTACGTCCTGTGTTTGTGAAGCGCATTGAAAAACAAGCTTAATTCGGTTTTGAAGCATTGCAAAAGACTGAGCGTTAAAGCGCGCCAGTGTCTTTTAAATAACTCATAACTCCTGCGGATATTCCCTGCGCCGCCTCTTCGACGTATTTATCGGTTCTAAGCCTCTTTTCATCTTCCGCGTTGCTGATGAAGGAAACTTCAACAAGTATGGCGGGCATACGCGTTCTGACAAGCACGTAAAAAGGCGCACCCTTTACGCCGTTGCTCCTTATGCCTTTGTACGACTGCTTGAGCCTTGCCACAAGTTTGTTGTTTACCGCTGACGCAAGGTTTATGGCATCGTTGTTTTTGGCTGTTTTAATAAGGTCGTTCAATATGAACTCAAGGTCGCCTACGGCTTTTCTCGACGTGGAGTTTTCCCTTGCCGCAAGCCGCCTTGTTTCTTCGTCCTTTGCGACGTCAAGTATGTAAGTTTCTACGCCGGACGCGCCGCGCCTTGGGCTTGAATTTATATGCACGGATACGAATAAATCAGCGCTGTGGCTGTTGGCTATGGCTGTCCTCTCCTCAAGCGGAATAAAAACATCCGTGTCACGTGTCATGGTTACGTTTAAGCCGTTCTTCGTAAGGCTTTCTTTCAGTAATTTCGTAATTTTAAGCGTTACGTTTTTTTCTCTAAGCCCGCTCTTGCCAATGGCTCCGGGGTCTTTTCCGCCGTGTCCCGGGTCAATGACTATTCTAATTGCTTTCTTTGGTGTATGCGCTTTTGGCGGCGGCTGTGCCTGCGTTGCTTTAACCTCGGCGCTCTTTTGAATTGCGGTTTGTTTGCCTGTAACGTCAATTACTATTCTGAAAGGCTCTTCAAAAGGTATTACTTTATAATCTTCAATGGACTCGATATCAAGGACTACCCGCACGGTCTCTTTGTCAAACTGCCCTGCCCTTGCCGTCTTTAACAAGCCGTCGTTTATGGGTATTTCCTTTGGCAGGGCTTTGTCAAGCGCCGCGCCGGCAATGTCAATAAAAAGCCTGCGTGGTTTTTTCAGAGTTTCGTCCTGCTTTAACAGTTTGTGCGAAAACTTAGCGCTTGAACTTAGGCTGATGACTATGCGCGTATAGTCAGGGTTTGACCAGTGTTTTATTTCAGTTACCGTTACTTTGGCCAACCGCGCGCTCTCGGCTCCGGCAGAAAACGCGGGAGTGCTTAAAACTGAAATTAGCAATGTCGCCGCGCAAAAAAAAGCGAGGCCGGCTGAAAAGAAACAGCTGTGTTTTTTTATTGCAGTATTCACTCGCCGAGCAATTCCTTTAGTTTGTTAAGCTCCATTAACGCCTGAACCGGCGTTAAGCCGTTGACGTCAACTGCTCTAAGGCGTTTACGAAGCGGGTCTTCCGCCGTAAGAGGTTTAGCGGATTCAAGGGCATTGGTTGCCGCGCCCCTTGAGGTTATTGCGGGCATTCCGGCCTCGTTAAGCTCGCCGCTCTCCAAGTTTTTTAAAAGTTCTTTTGCCCTTTCAATTACCTGAGAAGGCAGGCCCGCAAGACGCGCCACCTGTATGCCATAGCTCCGGCTGGAGCCGCCGTGTACGACCTTTCTTAAAAAAGTAACCTTGCCGGTCTTTTCAGTTACAGCCATATTGTAGTTTTTTACCCTTTCCTTTGTCAAGGCAAGGTCTGTAAGCTCATGGTAGTGTGTCGCGAATAAAGTCCTCGCGCGCACAGGAGCGCTGTCATGCAGATATTCAACTACGGCCCACGCAATGCTTAAGCCGTCGTACGTGGAAGTGCCTCTGCCTATTTCATCGAGTATGACAAGGCTCTTAGGCGTGGCGTTATTGAGTATGTTTGCGGTTTCGGTCATTTCAACCATAAAGGTTGACTGCCCCTTTGACAGATCGTCCGAGGCCCCTACCCTTGTGAATATTCTGTCAACCGCGCCGATAACGGCCTTTTCAGCAGGCACGAAACACCCGATTTGCGCCATTAACACAATAAGGGCGTTCTGCCTCAGATACGTTGACTTGCCGGCCATGTTCGGCCCTGTAAGGACTATGATTTGGTTTAACGTTGAATCAAGAGCGAGCGAGTTTGACACAAAGCCCATGGCGCCAGCGCCTCTAAGGTTTGCTTCAACAACCGGGTGCCTGCCGCCTTCAATTACAAGGGCTGATGAAGCGTCAACAATCGGCCTGACGTATGCGAAGTTGTGCGATACCGCCGTTAGCGAAGTTATGGCGTCGAGCGCGGCAAGGCTCTGTGCGGTTGCCTGCATTCTTGCTGAAAAACCGGCAAGCGCGGTCAATACGGTGGAAAAGAGCGCAGACTCAAGAGCCTTTGATTTTTCTTCGGCTGAAAGAATTTTTTCCTCCCAATCTTTGAGCGCCGGAGTAACGAAGCGTTCGGCGTTGGCGAGCGTCTGTTTTCTGACGTACTCTTGCGGGACGTTTAAAAGGTTAGCTCTTGTAATTTCAATATAGTAACCGAATACTCTGTTATACGCCACTTTAAGCGAGTTTATCCCGGTGCGTTTGCGCTCTCCGGCTTCAAGGCGCGCTATCCAGTCCTTGCCGCCGTAGCCTATATCGCGCAGTTCGTCAAGCGCGGCGTTATAACCTGCCTTTATTACACCGCCGTCCCTGATTGACGGCGGCGGCGGTTCGGCAAGCGCTTTTTCTATCAGATCAATTGCTTCAGCGCAACAATCAATGCCGCCCGCTATTTGCTTTAAAATGCTCGCTGTAAAAGGCTTTAGCGCGTCTTTTATAGCCGGACATTTAATTAAGGTCTCTTTTAACGCAATAATGTCTTTTGGCGAGGCAATACCGGCGGATACCTTGGAAGTAAGCCTTTCAAGGTCGTACACGCCCTCAAGCAACAAGTGAATCGAGTATATTGACCGTCTGTCAAGCATAAGCTCGGCTATGGCGTCAAGCCGCGCGTTTATGGCAGTTATGTCTTTTAAAGGATATAGTAGCCACGATTTAAGCAGTCTGCCGCCCATGGAAGTTTTCGTGCGGTCAAGCAGATCAAGAAGCGTCGCGTCTTTTGCTCCGGGCCTGAGGCTTTCGGTTATTTCAAGGTTTCTGCGGGTGGAGCTGTCAAGCATAAGGTAATCAGCGGTAAAATAAGGCGCGCACTTTGTTACATGCGAAAGCTCTGACTTGTGCGTCTGTTTTATGTAATGAAGAAGCGCTCCCCCCGCCCTGACGCCTTCGGGCATTTCACCGAGGCCGAAACCGTCAAGGCTTGCCGCTCCGAAGTGCCTGCCGAGGCGCTCGGCGGCAGTGTCAAGTTCAAAGTCGAATTTTGAAATTGCGGATATTTTTTTAACCGTAGAGAGAGCGTCAGGGCCGACGGCAATTGTGCCGTCGGTTACAAGCTCGCGCGGTTGAAGGCGTTTTATTTCATCTTCTAAAAGCTCGGTTGTGGAAAGCTCCGTGATGCGGAACTCTCCGGTTGAAACGTCCATGTAGGCAAACGCAAACTGTTTACGCCCGCCGGTTATCGCGGCAATGTAATTATTTGATTTTTGGTCGCCTGATAATATTTCATCTTCAAGCGCCGTACCGGGCGTTATAACCCGCGTAACAACGCGTTCAACTATGCCTTTGCCGCCGGCAGGCGTTGTTTGCTCGCAAATGGCGACCTTATGGCCGTCTTTAACGAGCCTTGCCGCGTACGCAAGCCCGGCGTGAAAAGGAACCCCGCACATGGGTATTTTTTTCTCGCGGTCGCGAGCCGTAAGCGTCAGCCCGAGAGCTTTTGACACAAGAAGAGCGTCGTCAAAAAAAATCTCATAAAAGTCGCCCATACGGAAAAATATTATGGAGTCGGAATTTTCATGCTTTATTTGCAAATACTGGCGCATGGCCGGCGTAAGCGCGGCGTCGGGGATATTGGCGTTCATACCATCCAGTTCTCCGATTCAAAATTTTCAGTAGGCGTGTCAAGAGCGATAAAACCTTTAACAGGCCACCTTTCAAGGCAACGCTCGCCGGCGTCAATATCAATAAAAAAGCGCAACTCCTCTCCGCTTTTTACGCCAAGCAGGTCAAGCGGCACGGCAAGCTCAAGCACCCTTTCAATCGCTATTTTAACTCCGCTCTCTGGAGCGTCTACCCAGTCGTCGTTTTCCGCGTTACGTTTTTGAACAAGCGCCGTCGCCTTGTCGCCTTGTATAACTCCGGTTATTTTCACATGAACCGGGTTTATTGTATGCAAAGTGAAGCTCCAGTCTATGTCATGATGCACGGGATCGCCACAGCAGTCAAACCTGAAAAAAAGCTCCTTCTTTGAGAAACCGTATAATATCGCTTCAATGAATCCGCCGGACTGCTGTTCTTTGTGCATGGCCGTTCCGAAGGTAACGTGCTTTAAACGTCCGCTCGCGAGCCATTCAAAGTAGTTGGTGATTTCTCCGTCAATTACAGGGTTAATGTACGCGGACGGTTTTGACTCGGGGCTAAAACCTTTTTCTTCCGTCATAATAGGTATGTCAAGGGCTACCGGCGGCTCTTTGCTGATTAGCATATAAACGCGTTTCAAGTGGCTTCTGAAGAGGATGTCAAACTGCTCGTCAGAGAGCGACGAGTGCTCGTCGCCGTACCACCAGAACCAGTCGCTCCCTTCGGACGCGTATATCTCGTCCCATGCCGCCTGAATGGTCTTGGTAGCGGCGCCGTCTTTGGCGTTGGCTACGCTTGAATATTTAACCACGGCAGAGCGGGCGTCCGCTATCAAATCCCATGCGGAGTTGTCTTCATGATGGCCTATCCATATTCTGAAGTTATGGTTAATCCATGAACCCGGGTAAAGCCGCGAAAGGCTGTCGTGCCGCGCGCGCGAAAAAAATTCCTTTAAAGTGACACAGTCGAATTTATTGTTTTTTGAAAGTTTAGAATACAGAGAATGCAGAAAATCGCGCCCGTCGTTTTTATAGTTTTCCCATGCGTTTTCGCCGTCGAGAATTATCGTTACGATATGCGACTGCGGATCGTCAAAAAGATTATATATATTCGTAAGCCTTCCGATAAAATCGTCGGACGCGCTATCAGAGTGCATCTTCGCGTAATCAAAGCCTATGAGGTCTGAAAGAACGCGGTCGCGAAATACCATTGAGACGGGCCCGCTTGGCGTATTTATTGAATACGGCTTATAGATAAATGCGTCAAGACAATTGCCGTATGCGTCACGCCTTAGCGGCATTTCCAGCGAGTTAGTCAATATTTCTTCGTCGCTTGCAAGCCATTTTATGCCCTCGGCGCGAGCAAGCGGCAGGATTTCAGCGCTTACCGAACCTTCAGACGGCCACATCCCTTCGGGAGTGCAACCGAAGACTTTTTTATACAGAGCAACGCCCTTTGTTATTTGAGCGGTAACGTCCTCGGGGTGCGAGAAACGTTCTTTTGGAAGCGTTACGTCCGGCATGGCCGTTCTCGCGCAAAAACTGTCTAAGAGAAGCGGCATTATAGGATGATAATAGGGCGAGGTTGAGATTTCAATAATTCCTTTTTCCTGCATTTCGGCGTACTTGGGCAGAATTTTAGCGAGTATGCCGCTCTGTTTTTTTATAAGCACGGCCTTGTCCGCTTCGGTAAAGTCCCTGCCTTTTTCACAAAGCGCGCTCAGTTCCGCGTCTTGGGCGCGAAGATGCGGGTCAATCCACGCAAGATTGAAAAGCACCTGCAAGTCAAGCCAGTCCGCCCTGCTGAAATAGCGGGCAACCGGAATAAGGTCGTCAGTGCCGCTTGAGAGGCCGCGGTTATGAAGCAATTCCCAGTAGCGCGGGAACGGCTTTATCATATTATCCCAGTTGGCCTGAAAAAAATTTTTTAAAAGGAATACTTTGTCATCAGTGGTAAGCTCGTCCGCCGGTTTCAGAGTAAGATTTATGTAGCGGTCTTTCGCAACGCCTTCGGCATAGTCGGTTATCTGCTCTATAAGGCAAGGAACGATGTTGAAAGTCTGGTGGATATTCGGAAATTCGTCAAGAATAGAGACCATGTCAAGATAGTCCTTGGTGCCGTGAAGCAGCACCCAAGGCATGGCGTAGTCTCCTGAAAGAGGATCCTTGTAAAGAGGCTGATGCATGTGCCAGACAAAGGCGATATTGAGCTTTTTTCCTTCCATAAGAAAAGTATTAACGCGCCCTAAAGACCTTGAGTTTCCCGCCGTCGCCGAGAAGCGCTATGTGGCGCTCGGAATAGGATGCGTTAGCGGATAAAGTAGTGCCGAACCTGTACCCCCACGCTACCTCGCCGGTCTTGAGTTTAATTGCTTCAACATAGCCCTTAATTGACGAAAGAAAGTCAATGCCGAGCGGCGCGTGCTCATAGTTGGAAAGCACAAAAAGATAATCACCCGCGGCAAAGAGCGATGAAAGAGGGCTGTGTTTTATTTCCGTATTCCAGAGTATCGCGCCCGTTAACATATCAAATAAGACGGCTCTGTCAACGCCGGCAATCGCAATCTGCCTTTTATTGACTATAACGAAGTCGTTTGCCTTAATTACGTTATAAATGTTTTTAAGTTCGCCGGTATCGGCGTTTAGAGCGAGAATAGTGTTGGTGTCGTCAATCACATATACGGATCCGTCAAATACAGCCGGCGTGCGGCGAAACCTGTCGGTAGCATCGAAGCTTCTAAGTACTTTTTTAATCCATACGGGCTTGCCCGTGACGGCGCTGAGGCAGACAAGGTTTCCATCGGAAAAGAGCTGGTAAATCTTTTGAAAGTCATCCGAGGCCGCGGGCGAAGCCGAAAGCCTCGGCGTAATAGTTTGGTAAACTCCGCGCGAATATATCCAGAGTTTTTCTCCGGTTTTAAGGTCAAGCGCGTGAATTCTATCGTCTGACGAATAAACGTACACGCGCTCCGGCGACGCGAGCGGAGATGAAATTATTTCCGAGCGGGCCTGATAACGCCATGCTTCCTTGCCGTTTTTCCTGTCAAGGCAACGAAGCACGCCGTCGCCGGCGCCAAAACATACAAAACCGTCTGTTACAGTCGGCGCGCCTTCAAGCGGATACTGGGCAATGTAACGCCACTCGGCCCAGCCTGTCTCGGCGTTAAGCGCGTAAAACTT
This sequence comes from bacterium, assembly GCA_004298725.1. Lineage (GTDB taxonomy): Bacteria > Desulfobacterota > GWC2-55-46 > GWC2-55-46 > GWC2-55-46 > SCQA01. The sequence continues at coordinate 647 of SCQA01000106.1, read as the reverse complement.
TCCGTTAGTCGAGCCTGTATAAAGCATGCCGCCAGAAATTGCTGGAGTTGAAAGCTGTTCTTTTGGAAATTTATTGTAAAGCTTAAAAGGAGACACGTCTTTTGACCATGACGATTTTAGCGGCAAGGCAAGAGGCTCTTCATTGTAATTCAAGCGCCCGGCGTTCTGAAGAAACGTATTCCACGGCCTAACCTGCTCCGGCTTGGCGGAAGCGCATCCGGACGCGAAAATGGCGGCGCATGAAAGCAAAAAAAATAGCCGGACAGTGCCCGAGATAAAAAACCGCTTGAGGGCCTGCGTTTTTTTATCTATGCTTTGTTGATATTTTTTTAAGGAGGTTAACGGCATTTGATTTAATGGTGTCATAGTCGTTTTTATCAAGCCCCGCGCCGAGTATTATTTTAAAAGCCGTTTCATCAGTGATAAGGTCGCCCGGGCTGTGAGTGTCCGTGTCTATTACGAGCTTAACGCCGTGCTTTTTTGCCATGGCGCCTACGTGCCCGTTTGATAAGGCATGAGACCGTCTGCTTGTTATTTCAAAATGCACGGAATTTTTAGCCGCAAGCTTGGATTCTTCGTCGGTTACAAGTCCAGGGTGCGCGAGTACGTCAATTTTTGCTTTGATAAAAGCGGCGTTTGTGCCGCCC
>SCQA01000105.1 GCA_004298725.1 bacterium | reverse complement strand
TTTCCGCGATTACAAGGTCTTTTCACCTTATGCCGTTTCAGAACGTGCTTTCCAAAAACGGAACGGATACTGAATGCGAAGTGCCCCGTAGCGTCATGACGCCACTCTGGGCGCAGATCGGAAAACTAAGAGAAAACTTGAACCTGCGAATTGAAATTCCTACGGACGACACCGCTAAAAACATCGGTTGCGCCACCGGAGCGCCGTGCATGGCGGCTTTTTCGCAGGTCGTCATCGACCCCAATCTTAAAATAAGACCTTGCGACAGGCTGGTAAACGTATTTATAGGAGACTTGAACGAATCAACCGTATCCGAGGTCTGGAAAAGCAAAGAAGCTATGAATATTCTTAAAAAAGAGATTCCGATTTGTAAGATGTAAAAAAACCAAAAGGAGGACGAGCTATGGCGCCAAAGAAGATTTTCCCACGCTGGACAATGGGTATGTGGGAGCCTATGTGGAAAGACTACGTAAAAGTAACGGAACAATTCATAAGAGCTGAAGGGCTAAAAGAATCAAAGCTGAAAATTACGGTTAATGAAGCCCCGCTTAAATTCGACCCCAAGCGTTTTCCCGGAATTCCGGTGCCGCACATTCACCTTGGCAATAAGATGTACGCGCTTAACGACCAGCAGTGGAAAACATTTACAACGCAACTAAACAAGGAAATGGCAATAAAACTGAACGCGGTTAAACCCGTTGACATCGCGGAGATTGCGAACATATCAAACGCGATAAGCGCGGTTGGCGTCAAAACACGCTAAAAAAACCAGCACTTTGTTTTTTGTGTGCGCAATAGGGGCTGAATCGTCAGCACCGGCATAATAAGCGGGCGTTGCCAGCCGAAATCTCCGTCAGGAGGAATCCAAACAGGGATAGCTCACTCCTGACGGCATAGCAATTATACAACAATCGTCAACCTCAACCACGGTGCCTTGACTTGAAAAGGAGAAGAATATGAAACCCATGAAGCAACTGCTGTTGGTGCTTGGCGTGCTCATATTTTTTTCACTTTCAAATTCATGGGCCTTCGACCCTGTGCCGATACCGTGCGACCCTGTAAATTGTCCTCCTATTGACCCATGCAAGATTAACCCTGACAGATGCAAGGACGAAGGCGGGCCAATAGAAAAATCACAAAAGAATACGGTTCCAGAAACATCTCCAGTTACGAATGATAAAGAAAAGAGGGATTCTTGCGACTGGTGCAAGCCTTGCAGTCGAACGCCGGGGTCGTCATGCCTGTCGTGTTGCACCCCCGGAAAGTAGACATTTAGCAAATAACCGGTATTTTGGCTGGCAGAAATGCTAAACGCCAAAGCGGCACCCGCCCTTGCTTTATGCGGAAAGCGATAGAGAACGAGTTATTATAAAAATACAATCACATCTAACCAGCTTAAAAGGGGGTTGTTATGTCTATTGGTCAAGAATTATCATCCATTGATTTTCAATCTATGATTGGCGGCCCGCTGAACGCCGTCATTAAAGCTCAAGCGCAATCCGCGCAAACATCAGTTGATTTCATCAAGAGCGTCGGGTTCAACGCGGCGAATGCCGCGACAGATCCAGGCAAACCAACGATGGTCACCTTCACTTATGACAAACCTATTGAATCGAAGGATAGCGCCGGGGTTATCACAATCACGCCTACGCCGTTTAACCTGACCGTACCGATTCTTACGATGCTTCCTATTCCCTTCATAAGGGTGGAAGAAGTAACTATTGACTTCAACGCAAAGATTAATTCCGTTGTGGAGTCTACAACGGCGTCGTCATCCGAATTAAGCGCGTCTCTGGCGGTAAAAGGCGGTTGGGGGCCGGTATCTGCCGAGTTGAAATGCAGTTACAGCAACAAAAAATCATCGTCCTCAACCGATAAAACTGAACGTACTTACAGCTTGATTATTCATGTTCGCGCGGTGCAAGATGAGCTTCCAGCTGGAATGGAAAAGCTTTTGGGCATACTGGAAAATAGCATCAAAGAAGTGCCGAAAGCCGCTTAAGGTAACTTTAAGAACGCAGGCAAGGGGGCGCAGGAAAAACTTCCCTTTGCCTGCGTTCGTATTAATATAGAGGAGAAAATATGGCAGACTTAGGCGACCTTTTGGGAGCTCTGATGACCGGCTTCATTCGTGCGCGCCGCATGGCTGACGAGCAAACGGCGGCGCTGGCGGAATACTACAAAGACAACCCGCTTCTCGAAGGTTTGTCGGTTCCCCGCATACGTATTCCTGAATTGACCATTGATATGCCCATGCTCATAGAAAATCATGTGGAAGGAGAGAGCGGGGAGATGGAATATCCGGCTAAGATTGCGGATGCGGTGGCAACACAACTGAAAACAACATTGTCTAAGAACAATATCAAGATTAACCCGGCTTTTCATAAAAAGTTTTTAGAGGCGGTCACAAGCCAGCTTGAGTCGGCGAAACAAACAGGAGTTCCTATCATGAAAGAAACCGTTGCACGTAGCGTGCAAAGCGCGTTCTCGTCCACTCTGACCAAAACAAATACTACCCTGACTGCAACGGCCAAGGAAGTCATTGCAAAAGATCTTCGCGCGAAAGTTTCCACGGTCAGCTTCGCCAAAAAACCGGTAACTTCAAGCATTGTGGCCAACATCAAAACGGCAGACGTTAAAGAACAGGCGTCAAATACAAGCGTCGTGCGCCTGAAAATCACACTGAAGGAAGAAGGCCTTGAATGGGCTACTCAGTCAAGTGAATCTGGAGGCGTGGTACGCACGTTACAGCCGGAATAATTGACGGAGGCGCATCGAATGCAATGTATCCTGAGGGAAAAACTCATGGCGCAGGCAAAGAAACTCGCCGACGTCAGCAATATTTATCGCGCAGAAAGCCACCGTTTCGTTAATGCGTACCTTGGCTGGCTGGAAGAAGCGGAAAAAGATCTCTCCGGCTTACGCTCGCCCATAAGCATTCTTCTACAAGCAGAAAAAAGTTCTTTAACTTCAGTCTTAGACGGTTTTTTGCCCGATAATATTCAAGCAGGAAAGAGCATCAGAAAAAGCCAGAAGGCAGTCGCGGCCCAATCTTTAGAAAAACTTTCAAAAGAAATATATTCTACAATAGGAACTATTGATCATATTCTTGAACAATTGAGCGAAAAATTATGCCACGCCGTTGCAGTCTTAGCAAGCAAAGAACCTGAGTTGTATAACAAACTTCAAGTAAATCAGCACGGAGTAAACACCATATGGAATATGCTTGGTAGAACGCCGGAGACTGTACCGATGTATAATTATTTTTGCGCAAAACTTGCGTCCACAGACTTAAATTACTTACTCATGGACATCATACAGAAAATTGCAAGCAATACAACTGATGCCCTTGATAAAAGCAAAAACACGCATTCGTCAAAAAACATATGTGCTGACAAATAGGGCCGTCTTTCGTAAGCCCAACCCCTTTCAGATGAGGGGCTTAGTTTCAAATAACCAGTACTGTCAGAATTTTACTCCTGACCGATATTTTGACGGGCGGTCACGCCCTACAAGGCTGGCTGAACGTAGTGCGAGGCTTCAGCCTCGCGCACTTGTCGCAGTCAGGCAGTAACAAGGAAAACAACGATAGGCGACCGCCTCGCACTACACAATAATAGTAGCGCTACTCCGAAGTACGCGGCGCGCTGGAAGTCTTTTTTAACCCCATTGACATGTTTATGGTTTTCAGCTTGCCGCGTATGTCGCCGAAAAATATTATATCCTTTGCTACGGCCTCGACAGGCACAAGGCCGTCGGTGAAAAAAACTTCAAGCTCGCCGGTGCCGGAGCCGAAAAGCTCCTTGTCCACTTTTACGTCCGCAAGAAAGTCAGCGTAGGGTTTTTTGCCTCCGGTCCTTTTCTCCATCTCCTCTTTCGTGTTTATCCTCATTGTTATGGCCGGCACGTGCCCCTGTTTCGGAAAAGTCGGTATCCTGTACACCTTGCCCTCGCCTATGGTTCCGAATATGCCGTAACGGAAATTATAAAACGCGCCGAGAGGGTCGTCATAATAAACGCCCGGGGCGAAAGTGACTATTCCATTTCCGTCCGGCTTCCCCCCTCCCCAGCTCTTCCATGTCATAACGCCCTTTTCAAAGTCCATGTACGTAATGCCGCGGCGTATCCTTCCGTTGACGTCAACAATCTTTTCAAAGGTCTTGGTAATGAAGCGCTTGCCGTCATTGGTCATATTAAGGCGCGCAATATATGTGTCCTTCCTATGGTATATTCTGTCAATCATGCCGAATGTCTCAGCCGTAAGCGTGGCAAGGTAGTCTTCGCCGCCGCCTTTTTTCAGGCTTAAATGGCCAATAGCGGCGTTATCGAATATAAGCATGCCTATCTGATACGTCAATTCCTCGTCAATAAACGCCTCGCCTATGCTAACGGCCTTCCGCGCATCAGGCAGAACAGACAAGGCGGTTTCGGCAATGGCCGCCGCGCAGGATACAAGAACGAATAAAAACGCAAAAATTGCGGCTATGCCGCGTATCTTCATGAATTTCATAATAATTTAACCGCCCCAATAACCACGTCTTCGGCGCGCTGAACGGTTCTCATATCGAGCACAAAGGCGTTATCTTTAATTCTGCCAAGCACCGGCGGGCTTGCGCCGAGGAACGCTTTAAAAATCTTCTCCGCTGAAAATGTTTTATGCGTTATTAAAACCACTTTCGTTCGAAGTGTATAGCCCGGCAAAGCCCCGCCTCCGATAACAGACTCCCCGTCTTTTACGTCCACTTTATAGTCCGCCCCAAACGCCTGCCTTAAGAGAACCGAGGCTTTTTCGGCAATAGCGCCTATCTCTTCAACCGACCTTGTCATGGCCCTTAGAGCAGGCAAGTTTTGGCTAAGCGTCTCTTCGTTCAGATAAAGCCTTAACGTCGCCGAAAGGGCGCTAAGCGTAAGTTTATCGGCCCGCAGCACCCTTTTCAGCGGATTTTTGTTTATTCTGTCAATGATAGCTTGACTGCCCGCTATTATGCCGCATTGCGGCCCTCCAAGAAGCTTATCGCCGCTGAACGTCACAACGTCCGCTCCGGTTGAAAGCCGTTCGCCGACTATAGGCTCTTTCGGCAGGCCGTATTTAGTCAGGTCAATCAATGCGCCGCTACCGAGATCTTCAACCACCGGCACGCCGTGCCTTTTGCCTATTGACACGAGCACGGCAAGGCCAACCTCCGAGGTAAAGCCGCTTACGATAAAGTTGCTCCTGTGCGCCTTGAAAAACACGGCGGTATCTTTAGTAACGGCCTTTTCATAATCATCAGGATGAGTTCTGTTGGTTGTGCCGACCTCGCGCATAACACAACCGCTTTTTTTTATAATTTCCGGCAAACGGAACGACCCGCCTATTTCAATAAGCTCGCCCCTTGAAATTACAACATCCCTGCTTTCGGCAAGGGTATTTAGCGTTATAAAAACAGCGGCGGCGTTGTTATTTACAACGGCACAAGCCTCGGCGCCTGTCAGCCTTTTTATTAGGCCTTCAACAAGGCCGTCTCTCAAACCCCTTTCGCCGGTTGCGAGGTCAATCTCAAGGTTCACGTGCCCGCTGGCCGCAATGGTTAAAGCCTCTACGGCATCGTCGCATAAAACCGCCCTGCCGAGGTTGGTATGCAGTATGGTTCCGGTGGCGTTTATCGCGCGGACGATTGACGATGAAGTTATTTCATGTATCTTTTCAAGCACGAGGGCATGTACAACGCTACTTTTAACGTCAGTAACCTTGCCGGAGACTATTAAAAGGCGGAACTCGGCAAGCGCCTCCCTTACAGCGTCCACGATAAGGGCGCGAGAATAAGCCGCTACCGCCTCGTTAAAAGCAGGGCTTTTTATAAGCTCGTCAACCGATGGAAGCTGTCTTAATAACGTGTTTTCCATACGCTTAATTTAACACGGCAATTGAATGACAATCAACTGGCAAAAAACTTGAGCTATTTTTACGCCTTAAGAACACGTCTTACGATTTTACTGATATAACTTTACACAGACTCTCGAGAGTAGTATATTTTCTTTATGTTAAAAAAGTTAGTTTTGATAGCGCTTATGCTCTTTGGCGCTTTATCATGCTCAGGCGGAACAAAAAATGAAGAAAAACCCAAAACCGCCGGAGAAATAGCAAATAAATACGTTGAAACCCTGACAACCGCACAACCAAAGGCAAAAGAGGCCGGCAAAGCGCTTGAAAGAAGCAACGATGAGAAGATAAAAGCGATAGAAGGGCAGGTTAAATAATAACATGGCGCCTATTGTCTCTATAACAGGCCTTTCCGGAAGCGGCAAAACCACACTGCTTGAGAAGGTCGTAACCGAGCTTACCAAGCGCGGCTACACAGTGGCCACGCTGAAGCACGACGCGCACGGTTTTGACATAGACCGCGAAGGCAAAGACTCATGGCGGCACGCAAAAGCCGGGGCGGTAAGCGTTGCGTTGTCGTCCCCTGAAAAATTCGTTGTAATTAAAAACGTAAAAAAAGAATGGCCTCCGGAAAGGATAATACACTCGTACCTTACCGGCGCCGACGTTGTTATAACCGAGGGCTACAAAAAATCCGCCTTTCCGAAGATAGAGGTCGTAAGAAAAGCGGTATCTTCAAAACCCGTATGCGCCGGCGATGAAAAACTGCTCGCTATAATGAGCGACACAAAAATAAAATCAAAAGCGCCGGTATACAACATAAACGCCTTTAAAAAGGCCGCGGACATAATTGAAAAACAAATCATTAAGAAACATATTGACGCCAAGCTTACCCTTATAGCGGACGGCCAGGTTATAAGCTTAAAGCCTTTTATAGAAGCACTTTTACGTGAAGGGGTGCGCGGCATGATACAAAGCCTCAAGGGGTGCGAAGGCATTGAAGAGATTGAAATAAGGATAAAGCGGTGATGACAGGCGCGATACTTGCCGGCGGCAAAAGCGTTCGCATGGGCTTTAACAAGGCGCTGATTAAAACAAACGACGAAACCATAATAGAACGCACAATAAGGCTCTTTAAAGGCATATTTGACCATACTTTCATCGTTGCAAATGACGTTTTACTTTATGAAAACCTCGACACGCCAATTTTTGCCGATATACATAAAGGCGCGGGGAGCCTCGGCGGCATATACACGGCGCTCGTTCACTCAAAAACCGCCT
>SCQA01000104.1 GCA_004298725.1 bacterium | reverse complement strand
GCGAGTTTCTCGGCAAAAGCCTTAAAAGCATAACCGTTGAAAAGGCCGGAATAATAAAGAAGAAGGGCGTTGCGGTAACAGCCGAAGCGCGCCCTGCCCTGCTTGGCGTTATAAAAAAAGCGGCATTAAAGCAGGGCGCGGCTTTGTATGTGCTGGGCAGGGATTTTAAAATACACGTCAAAACCGCGCGTGACGGGCGCGCTGTTTTTGATTACTGCGGCATATGGGAGCGTATAGATAATATTAAGCTCGGCCTTCGGGGTTTACATCAGGTTAAAAACGCCGCGTGCGCCCTTGCAACGGTTGAGGCGTTAAAGCGCGAAGGTTTTAAAATAACGGTTCCCGCGATAAAACGCGGTCTTGAAAAAACGCGTTGGCCCGGCAGGTTCGAGGTAATTAAAAAAAAGCCGCTTGTTATATTAGACTCTGCTCATAATATTGACGGCGCAAAAACGCTTAAAGAGGCGTTAAAATACTTGAAGCCTAAAAGGCTTTTTTTAGTTATCGGCATAATGGCGGATAAAGACGTTGACGGCATTGTACGGGAGCTTGCGCCGCTGGCTTGCGAGGTAATAGCCTCTGCGCCGGATACCGCAAGGGCCGCCGTGACAACGGTTATTAAAAAAAAGTGTTTGCCCTACGCGCAAGTTGTACACGAGGCAAGTTCCGTTGACGACGCGTGCGCTTTGGCGCTACGCCTTGCCGGCAAGGAAGACGTTGTGTGCGTTACCGGTTCAATGTATACGGTCGGCGAGTCAAAAAAATATTTTGGAGAAGAAAACTAAGGACGCGGCGGGGTAAAATTAAAGGTATGCTTGAGCGCGTACGGCGCAGTTAGCGTTTCAAGAACCGTATTGACATAAAACCGTCAAAATGTAATATTATCTTAATATACGTATTTGGGCGTTCTCTATTAAGGGTGTTTCTAAAAATCAGAATTTTTTTCCGAGGTCGAGGCAGGGCGAAATAAAAAGCGGAGCATATATGATGCTAATATGTGAGCATTTTTATTTCGCCCTAACAAAGAGATAGGGAAAAAGGGCAATTTTTAGAAGTACCCTTAAAACAGAGGACAGGGAATCCCGTGGTTTGCCTTAAGGCAAAGAATCGGGAACGGACACGCCACTGTAAGCGGGACGAAATCTCAGGTTAGAGCCACCGGCAATGCCGGGAAGGCGCGAGAGAGTAGGATGACCGTAAGTCAGGAGACCGGCCCTAATATGCCTCACGCAATTCTTCGATTGTAAAGAAGGTGGGGGCCGGGGATATTTGTTAAACTTCTTTCGCCCTGCCTTCATTTCAAGGCAGGGCGTTTTTTTTGGGTTATACTTTATCTGCTTGGAAGGGGTTTGAAAAATGGCGGACGGCGCGGTTTTGAAAAAAGGCGTATTACTGCTCGGACACGGCAGTAAACTTAAAGAAGCCAACGACACGTTAAGGCAGGTGGCAAAAGCTGTTGAAGCGGGCTTTGACAATACTCCGGTGGAGGCCGGGTTTTTACAGATTGAAAGTCCTGACTTCCAGCAGGCTTTTGATACGTTGGCGCAAAGAGGCGCAAACGACGTAATTGTAATGCCGTATTTTCTGTATTCAGGCCTGCATGTTACAAAAGATTTGCCGGAAGAGAT
>SCQA01000103.1 GCA_004298725.1 bacterium | reverse complement strand
CAACGCACCGGCCTATTTTTGACGTCGTCAGTTTTTTCAACGCGGTCAGCGCGCTGTCGTCCGGCTCCAGCACGTCATCGGATGTCAGCTCTTCCATGATGCTTTGCACGCTGGTTTTATTCCAATCGTCGCGTTGCAATTCCTTCACGCCCTTTAAGGTAAGTATGCCTTTTACAGCGCCTTCCTTAACAACGGGAAAGCTCGCGTAGTGGTAGCTTAAAAAGTAGTTTTCAACAACAGAGGCCACGCTCAGATCGGTAGTTATCGTTATGACGTTTTTCGACATAATTTCGCTTACTTTTACGCCGTCAAGCGAGGTTTTCATAATTACCTGCTGGTAGCTCGACTCGGCCGCCTGCCTGAGAAAAAGTCCGATGAAAATTGACCATATGCCGCCGATAAAGCCTCCGCGCGTTATTTGAAGCAACCCTGAGAGGATCAAGAATACGGCAAACCCTTTGCCTACCATGCTTGCCGCGCGCGTGGCGCCTGTCATGTCTTTTGTTTTCATCCACCAAAGCGCCCTTAGCACCCTGCCGCCGTCAAGCGGAAAGCCCGGTATCATGTTAAATATCACGAGCATAATGTTTATCATGGCAAGGTACGAGGTTACGGCCGTTAGGGTAGGGGCGTTAAATGAGGCTGAGGCGATTGACGCGGCGTAAAAAATAAGCGCGAGGCCAGCGCTCGCCATAGGTCCGGCAACGGCAATTTTAAGCTCGGTTTTAGGGTCTTCGGGTTCTTTTGAAAGCTCGGCCACGCCGCCGAATATAAAGAGCGTTATGCCGCGTATCTCAAGGCCGAGCCTGTTTGACACATAAGAGTGCGACAGCTCGTGGGCAAGAACGCACATGAAGAGTATCAGAGAGGATACGACGCCCATAATAACGTAGGTAAGTTTGCCAAGGCCAGGCAGGTGGAGCGGAAAGTACCCGAAGCTAAGGCTCCATGCTATGAGAACGAAGACTATAAACCATGTGCGGTCAATGGAAATGCGTATTCCGAGGACTTTGAAAAGCCGTATGCCGTTTGACATCGTTAGTAATTTTCCTACCGCTTAAATTTTTAGAGGCACTCTTTATTAAATAGTGCTTCCAGCGGTTTTTGATTCCTGCCGTCTTATGGCTACTAATATGCGAAGGCAGGGTGTATCCGAATTTTTAGAGGTTTCTTGTTTCTCTTCCTTACCGGTGAGCCGGAAATATATCAATCCCCTTCTTGGGATATCAATCCCCTTCTTGGGATATCAATCCATGTCCAGTGGCATGTTGGCCACCAGTGGCATGTTGGCCATTGGACCAACCGGTGAAAGAGCAGGGTGAGAGGCGGCTGAGTTTAAAAGCCCCCTCGCACCTTACAGCCAGACACCGTCAATAACCGCGGAGCAGTACGGGCATTTCGAATCTTTAACGACATTTTTTTTAATGGTGAAAACGTAGCGCTCAATCAGAAGTTTTTTGCATTGAGGGCAAAACGTTGATTCGTTACTAAGCCCGGCAATGTTGCCTGTATAAACGTATTTAAGCCCGGCTGTGAGGCCTATGGCACAAGCTTTTTCAAGCGTTTTTGCCGGTGTTGCAGGAGCGTCCGTAAGTTTATATGCCGGGTGAAACGCGCTTATGTGCCATGGCATGCTTTTGTCAGTTTTGAATATCCATTTGGCGATGTTTTTAAGTTCGTCGTCCGAGTCGTTATACCCCGGGATGACAAGCGTGGTTATTTCCACCCATATGCCAAGGGCGCGCATATATTCAATGTTTTCAAGCACCGGCGCGAGGCGCGCTCCGCAGACTTTTTTGTAGAAGCTTTCCGTAAAGCCTTTTATGTCAACATTAGCCGCGTCAACGAGCCCCTTTGCTTCGTCAAGGCATTCTTTTGTCATGAAGCCGTTGGTGACGAATATGTTTTTGAGGCCTTTTTCTTTGGCAAGGGCGGCGGTGTCCATGGCGTATTCAAAAAATATCGTAGGCTCGGTGTATGTGTATGAAATGCTTTCGCATGCGGACTCTTGCGCCCTTGACGCGACTTCGGACGGGTCGGTATCCTCGCCGATGATGCGTTTTTTGTCTCTGGGCATCTGTGAAATGTCGGAGTTCTGGCAGTGCAGGCAACGGAAGTTACAGCCTGGTGTGGCTATTGAATATGAGCGCGAGCCGGGTAGAAAATGAAAAAGCGGTTTTTTTTCGATCGGGTCTATATGCGCGGCGATAAGCTTGCCGTAAACATGCGTGTAGAGCGTGCCGCCGACGTTTTCTCTTACGCCGCATATGCCGAACTTTCCGTCGGCTATATTGCACCTGTGAGAACAGAGGCGGCACTCGACGCGAGCGCCCTGGGCGGTTTTATAAAGGCGGGCTTCGCGCATAACGCTAACCGGTGCATGTAATGATTGTTATGCGTCTCTTGTCCATACTATCCGCGCGAGTTTAGTGTCCGCGCTCCATTTGTATTCCACGTTGCCGCTATATGCCTTCTTAATCATTTGGCCTATGCGCTCGGCGAGTTTTTCAGTGGTAGTGGTTATGTCAACGGTGTTTTTACCGCTTTTCACGCTTATTACGCGGTCAAGCGGATTGTGGTACATGGCGTGGGCTTCTTTGTTGCGGACAAGAGCTATAATTTCATCGCGATGGGCGTTTAGAAAACTGCCTTTCAATGTTACGAACCCATCGGCGAAGTTGTCTCTTATCTTCTGGCAGGCCGGGCATAGCACCGGAACGGGCTTTTTTAAGACAGGAGCTATTTTTTTGCCAAGGCTCCATCTTTTGCCGTGGTAAACAGCGCCGCAAGTCTTGCATACAGCCATGTCGTTAGGTGCGGTTTTTAGAAGGTATGAGTCTTTTCCGCTGTCCATCGCTTTTTTCTTGATTATGCGGCGGCTTTTAATCGGGTTCATTATTCTCTCCAACAAGCTTTCATGTGATTTTCGCAACCAAGAGCGCAACTTGTGTATGCCGGGCCGCAATACTCTTTGTCGTTGCCGCGCGCTTCACATTGTTCTTTTTGCTTTTGGCAAGACGCAACGCAATAATTGTAGCGTTCAGTGCATTTGTCAATATTTCCGGCGATGAGCGTGGTTTGTGGTTGCCAAAGAGCGCCGGACAGCGGCTTGTAATCGTCTTGAGCGAACACGCTTGACACTCCCATGAAAATAATAGCCATGGACAAAAATGCGGATTTTATCATGTGCGCGCCTCCTTTAAAGGCAATGTATCTTTATGTCGTGCTGTTCGCTGAGGGCTACCTTCCTTGTCTTTCTTTCAGCCGCGAGGCAACGGCCGGAAGCTTGCCTTCGCCTGTTTCGTTTCTGGCGGAGCGGTGCGGCTCGAACGGGCCGTGCCTCCTCATGTAGTCGGTTATCTGGTTGGCAAGCCGCCTTGTTTCATCAAATGACGGGTCGTCGAACATATCGTGCGGGCCTATGAGCCTGCCATCGGTAAGCTGAAAGCCCGCGCCAATAACGCGCGGCGGACCGTCAAACCTTGAAGGGTTTGCCTCGTAAAAAGGCACCGGCATCAGCGGGCCGTTGTATGACTCGCGCATCCATCCGCCTACAAGGTGCGCCGCGGCGAAGGCCTCAAGCGCCTCGCCAACGGACGGAAGCCCCGTCTGGCAACGTATCAGCATGGCCGGGTTGGATCGGCTTGCCTGCGTCAGCCCGCCGTTACTTCTCAGAGAGCGCGAGGTTACGCTTGCCGCAATTTCATTATCCGTATTCCGTCGCACGGACGTTATGACGTAGCGCGACGTAATGCCGCATACGGCAAGCAGGGCGTAAACTTCAGACGGGGTTGAAAACGCAATTTCAGCGCCGTCTTTTAAGTCGAGTATCTTGAAGGTGAAGCCTTGGGACATTTCAGCGTCCATAATCAGTCCGGCTGTGTTGAACGGGTCGGCGAATATCTTGTAAAGAGGCAGGTTCCACGCGCCTTGGCATGTTTTATTGGCGAAAAAAAATATAATCGGCTCGCTCGGCCTTTCCGTGAAAGTCAGTTCCGTTATTACCGGCCCGCCCGCGCTTGAGTCAATTGGGGCGGAGCCGCTTGCCGAGAAACCTGCTCCGGCGTTGTGCAATTTAAGTTCTTTAGCGATGCTTACGCACGAGTTAAGCGTATTCCAAAGCAAGTCGCGCAAGGTTTTGTTTTCAGGGCCGAAGTAGTGAGAGATGACAAGGCCGAGGCCGTCACCGCACCTAAGCACGTGAAAGTCCGTTATAAGGCCTTTTTCCCTTGCGTTAAAAAGGCGCTCTTTCGCCGTATCAAGCACTTCAGGGTGGCTGGTTATGTTGCCTACAAAACCGCCTACGTCCGCGCTGACGACCGTCATGGTGAGTTTCTGGTTTTCTGGTGGCACGCAAAGCCCCCTTTTTGATTGAACAACTTTTCAGCGCTTTCGCGTTTCAAGCGCCGGTATAAGACGCGCTGTAATAAACGCGGCGCTGTTAAGCGGACTGCCCGCCGCGCTCTTTGCTTTTGTAGTAAGCGTCCTTGCCGGCGTCATAAGCGGCTTTTATGTCCGCTTTCTTGTCTTCGGCAAGTTGTCTGACTTTACCAGCGGACTCTTCAAGGCTTTCAAGCGCGTCGTGGTACTTGTCCGTCGCCAAGTCGCAGGCGTCGCCTACGCCTTTTCTGATTCTTTTTCTAGTTTCAGCGCCGGATGCAGGCGCGTACAAAAGAGCGATACCGGCGCCTACAAGCCCGCCCACTATAAACGCCAGCGCCATTGAACCGTTGTTGTTTGACATAATTATACCTCCCCTTTGCTTTGATTTTTTTGGCGGGCGCGCCGTGATAAAGCGCGTTGCCGCGCGCGCAACTCCGCCCTTATCAGTCCGGTCCGGTTTGGGTTGAAGACGCGCCGTCTTCTTTTGGCTCGTCAGTTTCAGCAGATTCTTTCGCGCTTTTGTTTTCCTTATAACTTTTTAGTCCGCCTTTGACGCCGAGAAGCAGGCTTGTAACGGCAAGCAATGTGCCTTTTACGCCAT
>SCQA01000102.1 GCA_004298725.1 bacterium | reverse complement strand
AATGAGACGGCTCAAGAAGCACGTCGTCAAAGGTCAGGGCTGTTCTTATTTTTATATTTTCCATAAACCTCCGTGTGCAAAAACGCTAATTTTTATTGATAAGAACTTTAAACATTCACGGCTTGCCAACATCGCGTTAGCCGGATGGCCTGTTATGCCACGCGCGCGCCGATACCGGTTTTTTTGAGTATTACCCCTTCCAAAAGGCCGGCGTCGCTTACTTTCAGCGAATCAAACCCGAACGCTTCCATCGCAAGCACGGCTATGGCGCATCCGGGAACGATAAGGTCTTCCCTGCCTTTTTCAAGGCTCAAAACAACGTGCCGTTCATTCAGCGTAAGGCCGAGAAGATACTCATATATGCGCCTGACCCTTGACATTGGAAGCGTGTAATTATTGATTTTAAGCCTGTCGTACTTCTCAAGCCCCTGATCAATAGCCGCAAGCGTCGTTATTGTTCCGGCGGTTCCAACAAATACCGCCTTGCCGGCGGTGCCGTACATATCCGGCTGAACGCCTGCTTCAATCATGCGGCGTTTCACGTCCGCTATAACGCCCCTTATTTCGCCTTCAAGCTCGTTTATTTCACTTTGCGTTGGAGGGTCGGTCTTTAAATGGCGCTCTGTCAAATGAACAACTCCCATTTCCATTGACCACGCGCCGGAAACCGAACCGCCCTGCGTGGCGATAAATTCCGTCGAGCCGCCGCCTATGTCCATTACCAAGCGCCTATGGCTCTGGTCGTGCAATACGGATAGAACGCCGAGAAGGGAAAGTCTTGCTTCCTCGTCGCCTGAAATTATTGAAATTTTTATACCCGTCCTTTTTTCAACTTCTTTCAAGAGCCATTCACTGTTCACGGCCCTTCTTACGACGCTTGTGGCCACCGCCTGAACCGAGTCAACCCCGACGTCGTCAATGACGTTTTTAAACTCTCTAAGCGCGGCAAAAGTCCTTGCCGCGGCCTCTTGGTGTATGCCGTTTTCAACAGTGTACCCTCCGCCGAGCCTTGTTATGGCCCTGCGGTAAACAAGCGGGGTAAGCGCGCCGGTTAAATCAACATCCGCTATAAGAAGCCTCAGCGTATTCGTGCCTATGTCAATGGACGCGTGTTTCAATTTTTCTTGCGCTCGGTTGCTATTGATAATTTAATCGCTCCGGCGGCCTTTGCCGCGTCAAGCACGTCCACCACGACAGCGTGCCTTGCGCCGCCGTCCGCCCGCACGACCACGGACTTGTCCTTTCCGCCGGATAAAAACTCTCTTTTAAAAATGCCGTAAAGCTCGTCTTTGGCTACGTCTTTGCCGTTTATGTTTAGTCTGCCTGTCTCGCTTATTGCCACGGTCAGCCCTTTGCCCGGCTCCGCGTCCGCGCTTACGGCCTTTGGAAGCTTTATCTTAAAAGACTCGGCCATTATAAGCGGCGTGGTCACCATGAATATAACAAGCAAAACAAGCATCACGTCCGTAAGCGGCGTAATGTTTATCTCGGACATCATCTTACCGTCGTCTCTTTTAAAGTTCCAACCCATCTTTATCTCTCATGGTATCGGCCGCATCGAGGATAGCGTCGGTAAAAACAGCGGACTTGGCTTCAAGAAGAAGCGCGTTTGCCTGAACCGACCTGACAAAATAGTTATACGCGATAACCGCCGGTATGGCCACTACAAGGCCGGCGGCCGTTGCCACAAGCGCCTCGGCAATGCCGTCCGCAACAGCCGCAGGGCTTACTCCCTGCGACCCGGCAAGGTCTGAAAACGCCCGTATTATTCCAACGACGGTTCCAAAGAGGCCGACAAACGGCGCGGTCGAGCCTATAGTGCCGAGCACGCCCAGAAACTTTTCAAGCCTGCCTATCTCCACGCGTCCGGCAAGCTCCATGCCCCTTAACACTTCTTCCTTGCCCATATGCGCCCTTAGAATTCCTTCAAGCACAACGCGCGCAAGCGGCGACGCTTCTCTTTTGCACAAGCCCTCAAGGGTTTTAAGCCCTCCACTGCCAAGTCCGGCGGACAAAACATTGTAAGAGGCGCTAAGCAGACGCCTGTATTTTATAAACGCCCTCGCCCTTTCAAGCATCACGGCAACCGATACAAGCGAAAAAAACATCAGCACGAATACCGTTACGCCGCCTTTTTGAATAAGCCCGAAAAAACCGAGATTTTGAAACATCTTTTATTATGCTCCGTACACGCTACGATAAATTAAGGGTGCCTCTAAAAATGAGAAATTTTTTCCGAGGTCGCGGCAGGACGAAATAAAAAGCGCAGCATATATGCAAATATGTGAGCATTTTTATTTCGTCCTAACAAAGAGATCGGGGAAAAGGGCAATTTTTGAGGTACCCTTAACGCCGGCGCGATGATTTTCACTCTCTATAGCTTGCCACGTACTCGATGTAATTTCCCGCGGACTTTAATATCCGTTTCACTTCCTCGTCCGTAAGCGGCCTTACAACCTTGCCGGGCACGCCGAGCACGAGGCTCATAGGAGGTATCCTCGCGCCTTCTGTAACAAGCGCTCCGGCTCCTATAATGGAATCTTCGCCGATTACGGCGTTGTCGAGTATTATCGAACCCATGCCGAGAAGGCACCTGTCTTTTATAGTTGCCCCGTGAATAATTACGTTATGCCCTACGGTTATATCGTCTCCAAGCACGGTCGGGTGCGTGCCGTTTGTTACGTGCACGGTGCAGTTATCCTGAATGTTAGTCCTTTTGCCTATGCGTATGTAATGCACGTCGCCGCGCACTACGGCGTTGAACCATACGCTTGAATCCTCGCCTATTTCAACGTCGCCGATAATCTGCGCGCTGTCAACGGCAAATACGGTTTCGTGAAGTTTCGGTCTTATACCCTTATACGGCAACAGCATCGCGCCCCCCAAGCTATCTTTAGTAAATTATATTAGAATATCAAGTTTATTGAAAAATCTCAACAGATTAAGCGGCTCATAAGAGCTTTTTAACCTCGAGGCTCAGCGCCTTTTTTGTATGGCCGGTTACTCTACACAGGTTCGAGCGCAAAACTCCGGCAACCCAAATCACCCCGCCGCTTAAATCACAAATAACCGGCACGAGCGAGCGCTTTGCCTTCGGTATTTTCTTTTCAATAAAAACTTCTTTCAGTTTTTTCGTGCCAGTCATGCCAAACGGATTTATCCTATCACCGGGCCGCATTGAACGCGCATGAAGCGGAAGTGAGAGCGCTTCTGAATCGAAAAGAGCAACGTCATTGTTCTTCACGACAAGCCGCTTGATTCGCGTCGTGCTTAGAAGCACTGCCTTGATAACCGCGCCTTCGGAGTTTACGCGCGTAATGCCCGGAACCTTTAATTCCACGTCAAAAGGCTTAGTTGCCGTTGATGCCAACGAAGCAGAACCAAGCGTTATTTTATCGTATTCGCGAGAGAGAATATATCCGTCGGGAAGATTGACTGACGCATTAGGACTGCGCCCTTTCGCAAGGCTAACAAACGAGCTTATATGCGCGCTGTAACAGCATGACTTACAACCAATTTTATTAAGAGCAATAGGTAAAATACGCGCCTGCAAGGCCTTATGTATTTTAACAAGCCGCCTTCTGTCAAAGACAGCGAAGTCAGGCTGAAGCTCAACGACAACCGAACTGAATACCTTTTCAGCTTCCGCCTCGATAAAGGCGTTATCGCACGACAATATGCCTGACGTACGCGACAGAGTTTCAATTATATTCGGATTATAGCGTCTTTTTATAAACGCAATGAGATTAAGCCTGATGTCGTTTCTTAAGTAATCAGCGCAAAGGTTTGACGAATCCGTTATAAAGCTGATTTTTTTCCTTTTAGCGTAATCTTCCACCTCTTCCCTTGTAACGGTTAACAACGGCCTGATGAACTTGCCCCTTACGGCTGGTATGCCCGCAAGACCGGCAAGGCCGCTTCCCCTGACAAGGCTGATAAGCAGTGTTTCGGCTTGGTCGCTCATGGTATGCCCAAGCGCAACTTTCGAGGCCTTGAAACGCATAGCGGCAGATTCAAAAAAAGCATAACGCCGCTCCCTTGCCGCAGATTGCAAGGATTCACCTTCAAAACCTTTAAGCCATGTTTTAGAAAGTGTTTTACCGTAAAAAACAAACCCGAGCGAGCGGGCTGTTTTCTTGACAAAATCGTAATCACGCTTAGATTCTTCAGCCCTGAGATTGTGGTTTAAATGGCAAACGCCTATGACAAGACCGAAATCATCCTTCAGGCGCAACAGCAGATGCAACAGTACCATTGAATCCGCTCCGCCGGATACTGCCGCAAGGACGCGGGCGCCTTTTTCAAGCAACCCGTGTTTTGCGATATTGTCTCTGAATTTTTGCGTTATATCCATGCGGTAAATTAAAACGGTGCGGCTACGATTGCCGCAAACCTGTTATTTAAAGGTAGCTTAAATATAATTTACCGTATGATTAAGCACAAGGCAAATGGAGTTTTCAAAACAAGAACCAACCGGCGATTAAAACATTGCGTAGCGGCAACCGCGCGAGTAACGCGGCGCAGAACAAGCTGATTTTTTCAGTTTTTTCTCGGCGGCGCGTCACTTAGCTTTATCGCGTCCTGAACCGGTATCAGCCGGAGTTTATATACGACCGACGGCTGATACTTCACGCCAAGCGAAGCCCAAAGGTGGTTCTGCTGTTCGAAGGTTAGCGTGTATAAATCCATTAAAAGTTTGTCTATTGACGGGTCTATCGACGGGGTATTTTGCCGCGTGAATACGCATTTGCTCTGAAAAAACCGCACGACCGCCGAGAGGTATTTAAGGCCTGTCAAATAATTCTCGAAGTTGGCTATTATAATCAAGTAAACATTCAGCCGTATCTCCGGGTTCATTTGAGAAACCTTTCCGTCCGGAGCCACGGCAACGGACCTTTGCAATTTATTAGCCCTCTCTTCCTCGATATTGGCAAGCGTTATTATAAGCGTTTCCGCCTTCATCGCGCTTTGCCCGTTAGGCTTAACAATTGAACTAAGCTCGACAATATCCGCCGAGTCCGGCAGATTAAACTCCGGCAGGCCCCATATAAACGCGCCGAGTTCGTCTTTTATTGTCGCAAGCGCCGTATCTATCATTATATAAGTTTATCCGTTGCCGCAGTATTTTTACCGCTCTTCGCTTTTAACGCCCAACGCCTCGGAACAAACCTTGCGCGTATTATCACGCTACTCAAAACCTTTTAAGCCTTATGCCGAATTGCTCTTCAATATTATAATTAACGCCGTGCACAACGCCGTTGCCGTTTGCCACACATAGTTTTCTCGCGCGCACGTCCTCAACCCACTCTTTGGTTGCCGCTTCCGCCCGCCTGTTGGCGATTATCCTCATCTTGCTTATTTCGGTTTCATCGTCAGACAGATCTTTTGCCGTGTTCTTAAAATCAGCCATTATTTGCGCCTTTACAACCGTGCTTATACTGCCGTTTTGAACGTTTATATCGAACATAAGCGCGGACGCGCGCTCCGACCAAAGGCCGTAATCTTTGCAGGCCTTTATTGCAAGACCGAATCTTTCAAAGGCGTAAGTACGCTGAATATTCTGAAATTCCTCAGTCCTGCACAGGGCCTTGAACATGCCTTTCCACGGTTCATAAATAAAATGTTTTACAGGATGCTGAATGCTTCTGACGAAATTCATAAGAACTTCATTGCTTGACTTAAGAACCTCAGCCAATATCTTTAGGTTTTCATGAAAAACCATCTGAGCGGCGTCCTGATGCTTTGTTATCATCTCTTTTAAAAGAGGGTTAAGCGAACCCTGCCCGAAGTTCCACTGAAGAACGCCAAGGCTGATGCCTTGGCCGTCAAAATCGCCGCTGAGGCCGGCAAAACATTCCGGTATGCCCTTGTTTGTTTCAAAAGAACCGGTAAGCGCGAGGCATCTGTAATCAAGCGGTTTAGCTAAAATATCCGGCGCGGACGCCCGTGCCTCGCCGAACAAAAGAAGCCATAATTCAGAGCCTACAATGCCGTCTGGCTTTAATTTGCCAGCTAACTGATATGCCTTTACAGCGGCTTCGGTACCACCCCCGAATTCACCGTCAACAGGGCCTTTGTAAAGATTCAAGTCTTTTAGCCTCTGTTGAATCTTCTTAACCCCGTCGCCTTTCGAGCCAATCCGTAAAACCGCCATTTAACCGCCTCTCGAGATGCTTCTTCAATAACGCTACGCGTTTTTTAAAATGACATTTTTGTAATTTTTTGAACCCGAAAAACAACGATTAACAGATTTCTAAAAAAAACAATAACAAGAAATGCACAGTTCATGTTTGGTACTGCTAATTCTGCTAAGAAACCTCTGATTAATTCTTTTCCACAGTCAAAAGGTATCAGGTATCAATTCTGAAATGTCTTTTCCGACAACCGTTACCTGTCTTTTCCTCATCTTTACCCCTCACCCTACCCTTTCCCACAAGGGGAGAGGAGAAAAAAAGAAATTATTCAGACCTTCCCTAACCTGTTTGACGGGAGTTAATTAGAACAAGAAAAACAAACAATTACGATAAACTTTGACAAAATGTAGATATATCGCTAATTTAACAGCCTGTCAAGAGTTTATTAAGCACTTAGTATAACCTAAACAAACACAATTTATAACATTGTATGGCACAAAACATAAGGCTAAAGACCTTGTGTGCGGCTTGGAAAAAACTAAAAACAGAACCCGTGCCGGTATAATGGCACGGGTTCCGGATTAAAAACAAAGACTGATATTTACCTTACATTTATCCAGCTTGCAACAAAGACATTGCCTGTGTTGTTATAGATACTGGCCGTCCCATCCGACACCACCTGAACGCTTCTTTCAGCAAGTTCCGCGACGTTGCTTCCGCAAACCTTGTAGTCATATACCTTTGCCTGATACTGCTTTCTGGAAAGCGGCCTTTCAACTTCCTTTACCGTAGCCACCGCGCAACCGGCATTGTTGCTCTCGCCTTTATAAAGCCCTATGAACTTCACACCGGCCTCAGACTTCACAAAATTCATCTTTATGTCGGCAATCTCCCTTGCCATCTGCTCTCTTACCTGAGCCTGTATAGCCGGTATCATGGGCTTTCTTTCCGGCACTTTTACATCTGCCGCTTCAGCGACCTTTACATAGCTTACGCCCTCAAGCATTCTGCCGGCATAAAAGCTCGCCGTCTCGATGTTTCTGGTTATTGACTGAAAATTCTTTTCAACCATGAACTTAGCGTTGCCTGAACACGCCATTAACCATCCGTTATCTTCGGTTCCTGCCGTCGCCATATAATTGAACGCCTCAATTACGCTTACTTCCGTAAGCCTCTTATGGTTGCCGTATATCTTAGGAATAACAAACGTCGCCGTGCCCTTACTCTCCCTGCAAAGCGTTGTCATGCGCTGAAAAAGCGAGGTAACGCTCCCGTCAAGCGTGAAATCCCCGTTTTCAGGCATTGCTACCTCCTCAGACTGATTCTTGAACACATATTGCTGGGCATTTTCATGTTTTATCATTATGGCACCTGTTTTAAAGGAATCATCAGCGCCATACTCCTTAATAACATTAAGTTCTTTGCCTATCATTTTTTTAGTCTCTGCCGCTCCGCCTACTACAAAGGTATGATAATCATCAATCGCGTAAACCGCCTCAGTAGCCTCCGACTTTACCAGCTGTTCACGGATATTTAAGGTATCAGCGGCGCTTACGTTGCCTGCTACCATCGTTACCGCCACTACGGCTTGTATCAGTATAAGTGCTATGCGTTTCATCTTTCTACCTCCTGCTTAATGGTCAATTGGGTTATTACGTCCGTCCTCTTGACTATTTAATATTGGAATAAGCGTGCCACAAGGATTAAACCTGATAATTAGCTGATTTTAAAAGGTAATTTCAGATAAGAGGCTTTGCTGAAAAAAGCAGATGCGCGCTTTTAGCATGTTGAAAAATATGGCTGAATTGATGCAACTTACAAATTTGCACTGTAAATTAAGGTAGTTAGAGTGTATTCTTTTGGAATCGGCTCTTATGGGCGGTTTTGGCTTGTGTGCGGTTTTGACTTAATGACTACTGCGGAATTAAACAGGCTTGATAAATATTTTATAAAAAAGATTTGATACTCCGGTTGACTGCTCAGTTCGAGCGGTTAAAAACCATAATATACTTTCAAGCAATGCCGTACTTCTCCAGTTTTCTGAAAAACGCCCTTCTGCTTATGCCAAGGGCTTTGGCCGCGTTTGTCTTATTCGAGGCGCACTGCCTAAGGGCCGTTTCAATATGCTCTTTTATAAGCTCGTCAAGGGTTTTAAACTGGCCGTTGCCGGCATTTACGCTCTTTTGATTTGAAATGTGTTGCGGCAAATACTCGTGCCTTATGAACGGCTCTGTCGAGAGCATCGCCGCCTGCTCTATTACGTTTTCAAGCTCTCTGACGTTGCCCGGCCAGTTGTACGTTATCATTGCCGCCTGCGCCTGCCTTGATATGCCAGAAACTTTTTTACCTGTACGGTTTGTAAACCTGTTAAGAAGCGCCCTGCTTATAAGCGGTATATCGTCCTTTCTATCCCTTAAAGGCGGCACCTGTATGGTAAGCGGGGTAAGGCGGAAAAAAAGGTCTTCCCGAAAACGGCCTTCCTTTGTCTCTTTTACAAGGTCTTTGTTCGTGGCGGCTATTACGCGGCACTTGGCTTTTTGCGTCTGAGTTGAACCGACTCGCCTGAACTCTCCTGTTTGAAGCACCCTTAAAAGATGCGGCTGATAAAGTAGCGGCAAATCGCCGATCTCGTCAAGAAAAACAGTGCCATCTCCCGCGGCCTCGAATATTCCGGCCTTATCGTTAATCGCTCCGGTGAAAGCGCCCTTTTTATGCCCGAAAAGCTCGGACTCTATAAGGTGCTCGACTAATCCACCGCAATTGCAAGCGACAAAGGGCTTGCTTGCGGATGGGCTTACGTTATGAAGCGCCTTTGCAATTTCTTCTTTGCCGGTCCCTGTCTCACCCATTATGGTTACGGTTTTAAAATACGGAGAGATGCGCCTTAAAAGAGAGAATATCTCAAGCATTTGCGGGTTTCTGCCAATAACGCCCGCAAACGTGTACTTGGCGGATAGCTGTGTTTCAAGTTGCGCCGTTTCCTTCCTGCTTCTTGCAAGGTCGTTTACAACCATTACCGCGGTTCTGAGCCTTTCAAAATCAACAGGCTCCGTGAAGTAAGCGCTGGCGCCTAACTTTACGGCCTCGACTTCATCAATGCCGGCACTGCCTATTAAAAAAACTTCGGAGCGCGGATCCGCCTCCTTCACGTCCTTTAACGATTCCATGCGATTTTCAAGAAGCACTATGTCGTAACAGCCCTTTGACACGCGCTGTCCAAGCGGCGCGCCGCCTGAATAAACCTCTACATTATTGCCGTCAAACGCCTCTATTATCAAATCGTTTGGCGTCTTGAAAACTATTAAAACATTCAGCATGGCGAAAAAACCTCTTGAGAAATCTTTACAAAAGTCCGTGCGGTTATATTTATCACTCAATATCATAATAGCAGAGGGAAGATGGAAGTCAAACCGCGGGGGGCCTGAAGTTGTAGTTTTCAAAACAACGGCGCGATGAATTGTTTTATTATAGTCCCGCAAAGGCAGAGTTACGGTTTGTCATTGCCGCCGCCTGCCATGCCGGTCAAAACGGGAAAGCGGAGAAAGCAACTACGGCAGAGACCGCGTATAATATATTTTATTGGGGCGCTAAGCCCGCGCGGCCGCGACTTTTTTCACATCCATAAGGACAGGTGCGCGGTGCTCGGGTTTATGCGCGTGGAAGAGTATGCCGATAATGCGGACGTTTCTGTTTAAAAGCCTTGTTGTTTTGCCGCGGATGCGGTTGTTGGAAAAGACAAGCTGAACTTTTATAACGCCGGTCTTGGGGCCGCTGAATTCATCCCCGTCAATGCTTACCGGGTCGCGCAGAGTGAGAATTACTTCCCTGCCCTTTTTGCCGTCAGGCTTTACAAAGCTCTCGGATGAAAGCCTTCCGGCAAGCTCGACTTCTTCTATGGTTGACTTGAATTCGCTTTGATTAGCGGCAAAAGAAACAACCGCAAGCGGCATAAAAACCGCCGCTAAAAACAGAAGGAGTATTTTGCTCGCGCTTATCACCGCAACCTTACTCTATTATGTCCAACTCTATCGGCTCGACTTTCACGCCGTTATCGGTAAAGAACTTTATGGCTTTTTCTATCTCTTCCGGCTTGCCGTCAAGCTCAAGGGCCACAAGGCCGACCGTGTCTGAAATAGTGGCCTGCCTGATATTCGTTATAACCTTAAACTTCTGGCCGCACTGGTAAAGTAGCGGCTCTTTTATCTGCTCTTTCGGGTACGTCAAATAAACCCTCTTTTTCAAAACGCCCTCCGACCGCTTTAAAAGCGGCGAACTGTTAGAACCCTCCGGCGATGGCCGGTATAATGGAAATTTCGTCGTTATCTTTTAACTCCGTATCAAGGTTCTTTTTAAACCTAATGTCCTCGTCGTTTAGATAAAGGTTTACAAACCTTCTCAGTTTGCCGTCCGGCTCGCAAATGCGCTCTCTAAGGCCCGGATAATTCTTTTCAAGGTC
>SCQA01000101.1 GCA_004298725.1 bacterium | reverse complement strand
TATTTTTTCTTCCTATAAATTGCCGCGTGTACCTGAAGCTGGCTGATATTTTTGAAACAGTTGGCGCAAAAGCCGCGCCTGAGCGCGGCGCGTTTCTGGTTGCCCTTGCGATAAAATAAACTGCATTGTTTGGCGGTTTGGCGAGAATGTTACGTATAACGCCACGCGGAGCCGCAAGGCAGGTCTGTTGAAGAACCGGCATAAATCAGGTATTATCTCTTCATGGCAACGCTTTTTTCATGCGGGCTTATTCTTTATTAACGTTAGTTCGCGGGAATTTCAATGCCACCAGTGGCCAACATGTCACCAGACAGGTCATAAATGAATTCAGCGGCACAAACCGCAACAATAATAAACATCGCCGGCAATACCGGGCTTTTTGTTTTAAAGCTCGCTGGCGGGCTTATGTCCGGCTCTATAGCGCTCATTTCAGAGGCGCTTAATTCGCTCAACGACATAGCCGCTTCAGTTGCCACGTTCATCTGCGTTAGAATTTCAGGCAGGCAGGCTGATGAAGGCCATCCGTTCGGGCACGCCCGGGCCGAGCCGATAGCCGGCCTTATAATAGCCGTGCTTGCAGGCATACTCGGTTTTGAGGTTATACGCGTCTCGATTGAAAGAATTCTTGACGACAAGACGCCGGAGATAGGCTTCTTCGCCCTGCTCGTGCCCGTTGTAACGATAATATCCAAAAGCCTGATGTCGCGGTATTTTAAGCGGGTCGGCAGGCTTGTAAACAGCCCCGCGATATCTGCGACCGCGAAAGATTCCTTGATGGACGTATTTGTCGCGCTTGCCGCGCTTATCGGCATAACCGGCGTCGTGCTCGGTTATCCGCTTTTAGACCCTCTTGCGGGCTTTGCCATAAGTTTGTGGATCATGTACACGGGCTATAAAATCGGCGTTGAGAACATAGATTACCTGATGGGCAAGGCGCCGCCTCCGGCTATGATGCGGGACGTAAAGGCCGCTACTCTTAACGTTGACGGCGTTAAGGCCATAAACACGGTAAGGGCGCATTACGTCGGCAACTTCATACACGTGGAGGTGCATATAGAAGTTGACAAGGATTTGTCAACGCTTGCGTCCCATGCCATTGGAAAAGACGTTGAAAAGAGCGTAGAGGCGCTCCGCTCCATTGAAAAGACGTTTGTTCATATTGACCCGGTTTGACGCGCTTGGGTTTTTAATTTTCAATTATCGCTCCCATGCTCCAGCGCGGGAACGCATCATGGGACGCTCCTGCTTACATGGCTTCGTTTCTAATTCACACGCGTAAATACAATAAGAGATTGAGAAGGAAAAGCAAAAGAAGGAAAGAATAAAAAAGACTTTTGAGTAGAAAAATTAGACAAGGTCTTTGTCTATTACAAAAATCTTCTTTTCAGCCGCCTTTGCAAGCATTTGCGAGCAGAGTTTGTTTATAAGGCCTGGAATACCGTAGCTCTTCTGGCAGACGGCCGTTACGGCGTCGTCGGTAAACGATAGTTCTTTTCCCACGGGGCACGACGCCTGCGTTACGGACACAAGCCGTTTCATTATGTATGCCTTTGTTTCGTTTTTTGAAAAAGCCTTCTGAAGCGAGAATCGGGATGTAAGCGCGTGGTCAAGCTCTCTGAAGGCATGGTCTTTAAGTTTAAGAGCGAAGCCGGAATCGCCGGCATACAAGAGGCGCAAGCCCTTTAATTTAGAGATGTTTGTAAGAAGCTTAAGGCACGGTGTGGTCATCTGGTGCGCGTGGTCTATTATCAGCAGGGCGCTTGCCTCTTTAAGCGTAATCTGCTCAAGCAGTACGCCGAGCTTTTCTATTTCCGTTTTTATGGCGGTTGTGTCGGCTCCTGCGCCTGCCGTGTTTACGGCGTCTTTGTCGCCGCGCGTGAATATCTTCGCGCCTTGCGCTCCGGCGGACCTCGCAAGTTCCGCGTTAACGGCTTTTATAAAATCAATTTCTTTCAGCGGCGGCTTTAAAAGTATGGCGGCTTGAAGCTTCTTGCCGGAGAGGCGCCTTAGAAGCTCAAGAATTAAAGTCGTCTTTCCTATGCCGTCCCTACCCTGAAGAAGTATAGGCCCGGGTTTATCGTTAAAACACGTCAGCATCTGATCAAACCGCAGTTTTTGTTCAACGGAAAGCGACACGATATTTTCGGTTGCCGCGCTGGAAAAAGGGTCGTTACTCAGGCCGAAAAATTCGATGTATTCGTTTACGGCAATCTGTTCAGCCGGAGTATTTTTTGTTACTTCAGCTTTTTCAATTTCGGCGCATTTTAGGGAGGCTGTTGCGCGGAGCATCCACGGGTCTTTTGCAAGGGCGGCGGAAAATGCCTTAATAGCTTCGTCAAAGCGGTTGTTTTTTAAAAGCACGGCGCCGAGAAAAAACCATGCTTCGCCAAGCTCGTTGTTTGTCTCAAGCGCCTCTTTAATAAGTTTTTCAGCCTTATCAGCCACGCTTGGGCCGCTTGCGGCCATGTTAAATAGCGTCCAGCCCATGTAAGCGCGGTATTCGGCTTCCTGCGGGTTAAGCGCGAATATTTCCGTGAGAAGTTCGTGGGCCTCTTTGAAGTTGTTGCTTATAACGGCGGTCTTTGCCTTCATAAAGAGTATTTCGGCGTTGACCCTTGCGTCCGGCGTAATGGTGCCGGTTTCTTTTGTCGGTTGCGGCTTTGGTTTTTGAACGGGTTTTGGAGCCGCTGTTTGCACGCCTTCAACCCGTATAAGACGGGCGATAATAAAAGTAATTGCGAGGGCAAGCGCCCTGTGGCTTAAAAGGTCTGACATCGCAAGCACTTCTTCAAGGCTTTTATTGCCGTCAAAAGAGTTAAAAAAGCGTGTTTCCTGAATAGTCAGGCCGAAGTCGGCAAGGGTGTATCTGCCTGCCGGGGCGCTTGAGATAAGTTTTTTATCGAGAAAGACGGATAGGTCTTTTTTGAGCCACACAAGCGGGTAGTGCCCAAGGCTTATGCCGTCAAGAATAAGGCGCGGCGTGTTTAAATGGTGGCTGGGCGCGTTAGAAGGCACGGTAGCTTCGGTTGTGTAAGAGTACTCGCCCTCGTTCCAGCTAAAGAGTTTCCATACGCGTTTTTGAAGCTGAAGGGCTAAAAAAGCGTCAAGTTCAACGGCCGTTATAAGCCCCTCGGCTATAAGCACCTCGCCGTGGCGCTTTTTTTCCTTAAGCACCAATTCAAGGGAGCTTTCATAGTCTTTTTGGGTAATGACGCCTTCGGCAAGCAACAGCCTGCCAAGCACTTCGCCAAGCACGTTGGACGTGGCGGCAACCGGCACGCCGTCTTTGAAAAAGAAACGTTTAATAACCGGCGCGCGCGTTATTTCGAGCATGGCTGTAGGGTCGTTTTGAGTGTAAATAAGATGGAGAAGCCTCGGCAGGCTGGTTTTCATAAGTGAGCCGTGTTGTTCGTTCAAGATGGTTCCTGTGAGTGCAGGGCTTTAAGGTAAAGTTCCCTGACTTTTCCGGCGTAGCGGATATAATCGCTTAAAAGCAGTTCGCCTCCGTTTTTTACTCCGGCGTAACCCGCTCTCTTAGCAAGGGAGTCAAGCTCCTCTGAATTTTTTAAAAGAACGCCTTCGGGCCTGTCGTGCACGATGCGTTGCTTCATTTCAAGGAGCCTGTAAAAAGAATATGCGGTTTTCAGCGCGTTAAAATCATCCGTAATTAACAGCCCGGCTTTTTTAAGCCGGTACAGGGCCTTCATGGTGTGGGGCGTTATAAGGCCGTTAATGCCGCTATTTTTCATTTGCAGGGCCTGCGTAAGAAATTCAATATCCACAAGGCCGCCTCTGCCTGCCTTTATATTATACCTTGCGTTTGTCTCTTTGGCAATTTCCGTTTCCATGCGTCTTCTGATGCGGAGCATTTCATCGCAGTCCGCTTGCGTAAGGGGCTTTGAAAATACGGCGGCTTCAAGTCGTCCAAGCACGTCTTTTGCGAACTGTAGGTCCGCGGCAACCGGGCGCGCTTTTATGAGCGACTGCCTTTCCCATATTGATGCGGAGCCGTCTAAGTGGTACTTTATAAAGGCGGACTCCGACACCACAAGCGGGCCGGACGACCCCGAAGGCCTGAGGCGCGTGTCAACGCTAAAAACCGACCCCTCCCTTGTGCGTAGCGTAAGCATACTGATTATTCTCTGGCCGAGCTTTACAAAAAACTCATGATTGGATATTTTTTTAGGCCCGTTCGTATACGCGACGGATTCGTCATCAGCCGTCTCGCCGTACAAAAAAACTATGTCAAGGTCCGAGCCGTATATAAGCTCTGCCCCGCCGAGCTTTCCCATGCCGATAACGGCAAAACGCTTATCCGGCGGTTCGCCGTATGTTTTGCCAAGCTCTTCAAAAGCCGCGCGGTACGCCGTTTCAATGACAGCCTCGGCAAGAAAGGTTATCTGCGCCGAGACCTGCCTAGGCGTTATGGCGTTGGCAATGTCGTTTACGCCTATTCTGAAAATCTCCTGATGTCTAAGGCGCCTTAACGCGTCGAGCTTTTCCTCATAATTTTTTTCAGCGGATAAAATCGACCCGAAGAATTCATCGTCAAAAGCCTTTTTTGTTTTATACGGCAGGTTAAGCTCGCGCGAAAGAAGTATGTCGAGGTTTTCAGGGCGTTCAATAAGCGCGGATGAAAGAAACGCGCTTGTGCCGAAGAGTTTTATAAGCTCGTTAAGCGCGAGCGGGTTTTCTGAAAGAAGCGCGTAAAACATCGAGCGCGGCCCTACTGCGGCCACGAAACGCTCGGTGTGCGCAAGGGCCATGTCCGGGTCGGGCGTAATAACGGCTTTTGACAAAAATACTGGAAGAAGTTTTTTAAGCCGCTCCTGCCCCTTTGAGGTAAGGCGCATGGCATGTGGCGCGGCCTCTAAAAGCAGAAGGTTGCCACGCGCTACTTTTGCGTTTTTAAAACCCAGCATTGAAAGTTTTTCAAGCGCTTCGTTCTCGGTAGTGTCGCCTGAAAAGAGCATAATGAGGCTTTCCGGTACGGCCTTGAACAGCTCTTCCTCGGATTTGTAAAAGAGCGACCTGTACACGGAATGCACCGCCGAAGTTTTCAGCGCGTATTCCTCACGAAGAACTTTATCAGATGTTTTGCCCCCGTTGTCTTTAAAGCCCATCATCTTCGCAAGCTCACTCGTCTGGCGTGCCCCGGGCGGCATGGCTTGAGATTGTCTGCCTTCGACAACCTGTATTCTGTGTTCAAGCTTTCTTAAAAAGATGTATCCGTTTTTAAGAGTTGTTATTTCATCGTCCGCGATGATTTTTTTTTGTCTTAATTTTTCAAGGGCGTCGAGCGTGCCTTTTACGCGAAGTTCAGCGTCTTTGCCGCCGTGTATCAATTGAAGCGCCTGACAAAAGAACTCCACTTCGCGTATGCCGCCCCTGCCGAGTTTAGCGTCAACCGCGTCCGGGTCTTTTCTAAGAAGGCTTAAGTCAATCTTTTCCTTCATCGCTTTTATTTCTTCGATTGCCGTAAAGTCAAGGTGCCGTCTGAAAACAAACGGCTGTATCATGAACAGGAATTCCTCTCCAAGCTGTAAGTTTCCGGCCACGGGGCGCGCCTTTATCATGGCGGCCCTTTCCCAGCTCTGGCCCCATGATTCATAGTATATTTCAGCGGAGTGGAGCGAGTTAGCAAGCTCTCCGCTTTTCCCGTCCGGGCGAAGATCAAGGTCAACCCTGAAGCAGAAGCCGTCTTCCGTGATGCCGGATATAAGCTTTGTCGTGTGCATTGACGCGCGCGTGAAAAAATCATGAAGGCTTATTTTCGAGCTTTCTTTGCTCGCTAACCCGGTTGTTTCGCCGTCATCGGTAGAATATATGTATAATATGTCTATGTCGGATGAAAAGTTAAGTTCCCAGCCGCCGAGCTTTCCCATGCCTATTACCGCAAGCTCCGCTTCTTTGCCTGTTTCACGGCATATCGGCGCGCCGTAGGTTTTTTTAAGGTTTTTAATCGAAAAACTTACCGCCGTGTCAAGCAGTGCAGAGGCAAGGGCGGAAAGTTCGGCGGTAACTTCCTCAACGCCGGCAAAGGCAAGGAGATCGCGCGCGCCTATCCTTAAAAACTCCTTTTGTTTTAATAACCTCAAAGCCTTAGCCATGTCGTCGAAGTTTTCAATTGACGCGGTTGTCTTTTTAAGCTCTTCGGCAAAGGCGGCCGTGTTTTTAGTTTCCAATAGGCCGCCTTCTAAAAAGAGCCAATTGAAAAAGGCATGGTTTCTTGCAAGTATGTTTGAGAGAAAAGGGCTTGAGCCGGCGATAAAGGCGATATGCTCAAGGTTTTTCGGGTCGGCGAGAAAAGCGGTAAGCGCGCCTTCATCAAAGCCGGTAAATATGCGTTCAAGATTATTCAGCGCGCCGTCGGGGCTGGGAGAGTTCGCGGCGAGTTTTATAACCTCGTCAATGCGTGGGCAAAGGGCGGTTATAGTTGACAGGGTTTTAACGGTTTTATGCGCGGCCTCCGGCGTTGTAAAACCGAGGAGGCGAAGTTGCTCCGTACCTTGCGCGTCGTCATTCATACTGCTTTTTATATATAATTTACAGGTAAAACGCAATAGCCGTGCGTTCCATTCCTTGACAAAGCCGTTTATCGGGTCATAAATTATAGGTAACGGATGTGCCGTAAGCGGCAAAAATTTTTACCCGTTTAACCGAAAATACAGGGAGAACAGATGAGGCTTGACAGGTTCACCATAAAGTCGCAGGAGGCGTTGCAGGGCGCCCAGAAACTTGCCGGGGCAAACGGCCAGCAGGAGATATTGCCTTTGCACCTGCTTATCGCGCTAATTGAAGACGTAACCGGCGTGGTCGCGCCGGTTTTGCAGAGGCTTGGCATAAACCTTTTGCTTTTAAAAGAGCAGGCGCTCTCGCTAATACGGAAACTGCCTAAAGTTTACGGCGCGCCGGAGGAAGCGTATCTGTCAAAGGGCATGAACGCGATTCTTGAGGCCGCCTTAAAAGAGGCAGGGGGCATGAAGGACGAGTTCGTTTCAACCGAACATCTAATCCTTGCGATACTTTCAGACAAAAGCGGCGAGGCGGGGAAAATATTGGCTTCTCAGGGAGCGACGCGGGAATCTTTTTTAAAGGCGCTGATGGCCGTGCGCGGCTCGCAAAGGGTAACAGACCAACAGCCTGAGGAAAAATATCAGGCAGTGGCTAAATACACACGCGACCTTGTCGAGGAAGCGCGCGCGAATAAGCTTGACCCGGTAATAGGCAGGGACGATGAAATTCGCCGCGTTATACAGGTGCTTTCGCGCAGAACCAAAAATAATCCGGTGTTAATCGGCCCGGCAGGCGTGGGAAAGACGGCCATTGTCGAGGGCCTTGCCCAAAGGATAGTCGCCGGAGACGTGCCTGAGACGCTTAAAAACAAAAGGCTTCTCTCTCTTGATTTGGCCGCGTTAATCGCCGGCGCCAAGTACCGCGGCGAGTTTGAAGACAGGCTGAAGGCTCTGTTAAAGGAAATATACGGGGCTGAAGGCGAAATAATACTCTTTATTGACGAGCTTCATACCCTTGTGGGCGCTGGCGCGGCTGAGGGGGCAATGGACGCTTCAAATATGCTTAAACCCGCGCTTGCAAGGGGCGAGCTTAGGTGCGTGGGAGCCACCACCCTTGACGAGTACAGAAAGCATATTGAAAAAGATTCAGCCCTTGAGAGGAGGTTTCAGCCCGTTATGGTGGCGGAGCCTTCGGTGGAGGATACAATCGCCATACTTCGCGGCCTTAAACAAAAGTACGAAGTGCACCACGGCATAAGAATTTCCGATTCCGCCGTAACCGCCGCCGCAACGCTTTCAAACAGGTATATAGCCGACCGGTTTCTGCCGGACAAGGCCATAGACCTCATTGACGAGGCGGCCTCAAGGCTCCGCATAGAAATTGACAGTATGCCTACCGCCATTGACGAGATAGAAAGGCGGATAATTCAGCTTGAAATAGAGCGGCAGGCGCTTTCAAAGGAGAGCGGCAAGGCGTCGCTTGAAAGGCTTTCCAAGATTGAAAAAGAGCTGTCTGATTTAAGGGAAGAGGTTAAGGGGCTTAAAGTTCACTGGGCCAATGAAAAAGACGTCATAGCACGCATTCGCGAGACGAAAAAGAAGATGGAAGACGCCAAGCTGATGTCCACGGAAGCCGAAAGGACAGGCAACCTCGCAAAGGCCGCGGAGCTTAAATATGGCACGATAATAGCGCTTACTAAGACGCTTGACGCAGATCGGCAAAAGCTTAAAGAGCTTCAGTCAACGATAAGCATGTTAAAGGAAGAGGTTGACGCCGAAGATATTGCCGGGGTTGTTTCGCGTTGGACGGGCATTCCCGTTGATCGCATGATGGAAGGTGAAAGAGATAAGCTTGTGAGGATGGAAGACGGCCTTAGAAAAAGGGTGGTCGGGCAGGACGGCGCGTTAAAAACAGTCGCTAACGCGGTAAGGAGGGCGCGCGCCGGGCTTGGAGACATAAACCGGCCAATCGGGTCTTTTATATTCCTTGGGCCTACGGGCGTGGGAAAAACAGAGACCGCAAGAGCGCTTGCCGAATTTCTGTTTGACGACGAGCGCGCCATGATACGAATTGACATGAGCGAATTCATGGAAAAACATTCGGTGGCAAGGCTTATAGGCGCGCCGCCCGGGTATGTGGGCTACGAAGAGGGCGGCTATTTGACGGAGGCCGTCAGGAGAAGGCCGTATTCGGTCATTTTATTTGACGAAACGGAAAAGGCCCACCCGGAAGTTTTCAACATACTTCTTCAGATACTTGACGACGGCAGGCTTACCGACGGACAGGGCAGAACCGTTGATTTTAAGAATACGGTAATAATAATGACGTCGAATATCGCCAGCCAATTCATAACCGAGCTTGGCGAAAAAGATTATGACGAGATAAAAAACAGAGTTACGGAAGCGCTGAGGCAAAACTTCAAGCCGGAGTTTCTTAACAGAATTGACGATATAATAATATACCATCCGCTCACAAAGGAGCACATGACCGGAATTGTAGAAATACAGCTTGAGAGGCTTAAAAAACTTCTTAAAGAAAAAAATATCACTCTTGTTTTGACGGACACGGCAAGGGCGCACCTTGCCTTGGCTGGTTATGACCCGGCGTACGGCGCGAGGGCTTTAAAAAGGCTTTTGCAGAAGGAGATAACAGACGCCATTGCCATAAGGCTCCTTGAAGGCGAGTTTAAGGAAGACGACAAAATAATTGTTGATTACAAAGACAACGCGCTCGCTTTTAAAAAGCAGGGCGCAGTGTCCGTTAAAAGAATAACACAATAAAAACAACATCTCTTGACAAAGTTTGCAATATAAAATACATTTATATATTAGGCGGTTAAGCAGGGGCTTAATTGCTTTGGGGCAATGCCGGCGCGGTTTTGCG
>SCQA01000100.1 GCA_004298725.1 bacterium | reverse complement strand
GATTACCAAACCGGTAAAATCTGATATAATACTATCGTAGCATCAAAAATTCTTAGGAGGCTGTTATATGAAAAGGTTTGTTTCCGCGTTTGCAACAGGCATTCTAACGGTTACGCTTTTTGCGGCGCCGGCCCTTGCCAATGAAAAGCACGACGGCAAAGACAAAGGCGGTGAGATGATGGGCGGGCACGGCATGGACAATGCCGTACGGATGGAGCACCACAAGCTTATGAAAGATACCCTTGAGATGATGAAGCAGACCATGACGATACTCAAGGGCTTAAAGCATGAGCCGACCGTGGAACAGCAAAAGAGCCTTGATGAGATGATCGGCAGGATTGACGGCATAATAAAACGTCATGAAGAAATGATGATGAAAAAACAGGACATGAAAAAGGAGATGAAGGAAAAGAAAGAATCAGGCGGAAAGTAACCGTCGGCAATTTTATCGTAATTGTTTTTAGCCGCGGCGCCAGCGCAGCCGCCGCGGCTATCTCACCTTGGCATCAGCCCTTGTCAAAACAGCTTCGAGCCTTCTCCCAGCATGAAATTCAGCGGAATACACCTTGTTATTTATAGCACGTAAGGCTGCGAAACAGGCGGCATTGATGCCACATTCGCGATCTAAACAACCGGAGCGCGTATGAAAAAGACTATTAAATCAGGCAGGGTCCTCGTTGTGGACGACGAGGAGGCAATCGGCATAGGGATAAGCGAAATATTAAAAGACGAAGGTTTTGAAGCGTCTTACGTTGTGCGCGGCAAGGACGCCGTGGCCGAAGTGCGGACAAAACCATATGACGTAATATTCATGGACATGATAATGCCAGAGATGAACGGGCTTGACACCTACAGGGCAATAAGAAAGATAGACCCTGCCGCGCGCATCGTCCTGTTTACCGGGTTATTCAAGGACGCTGAAGAGACGATTTTTGAGGGCGTACGCGAAGGCATGATAGACGAGTTCATACGAAAACCGTATTTCGCGGATGAGATTATAAGGTCGGCCATAAAATTCACTTCGTAGCGTGTTTGCAAACCGCGTATCTCATAAAATATCGCATGCCTTGCCAACCATGTTCTTTCATGTAACCCGCCGCCTTCATATGGCGGCGGCCAAACCAATAAATCACATATGTTTAATGTAAAGTTATTTCAACGGGTCTAAAGATTTGTATCTGCGAAGTACCGCGCTGGTAAGCGCTCGTTAAAACCGCCGGTTACCCTCTCAACCAACAAAATTGACAATACGATACAATAAAAAGTATAATTTAAAATCAAATGAGCGATTCAAATAAAAGAAGAGCACAGCTTTGGCTTCCGGCGTTAGTCTGCATAGGTATAATTGCCGGGACCATTATTCTGTGGCGCACTTTAGTGGCGCAGGAAGCTGTCAACGTAAAGCGCTTGGTTCAATTCAAGGCGTCTCAGATAGGCTACGACATCCAAGACCAGATTGAATACAGGGTAAACGGCCTTGTCAGAATGGCCAAACGATGGGAGGTGCGCGGGCGGCCTTTAAAAAGCGATTGGGAGTCCGACGTTTCGCTGTACCTTACCCATTACCCGGGCTATCAGTCAATGGCGTGGGTAAGCCCGTCGTTAAAGGAAGAATGGAGCTTAACAACGAAAAGGGGCAACCCGCCACACCGCGGCTCTCTAATTCAACCGTTAATCAGCGGGTATCTTGCAAAAGAGGCGTTTAAGCGCGAAGTGTCGCTTACCGGCCAGTTGGCGCTGACCGGCGATGAAAAGGTCTTCGCGGCCTTTGTTCCGGTGAACAGCCGAAAAAAAACAGATGGATTTCTTGCCGGCGTATTTAATATAAACGAGCTTTTCGATTCGATACTCCTTCATGAAACAGGAGGGGCGTATTCAATCGTCATATCAGACGGAGCGGAGAATTTATACGGCCACGTTGACGAAGCCGACACATCGGGCGGCTGGTCGCATGAACTTGACATAAAACTTTACAACGTCAAGTGGCACGTAAAGATATGGCCCAACGAGGTTTTTCTTAAAGAGCTTAAATCGCCTCTGCCCGGGGTGATACTTTTAGCGGGGTTTCTTATGGCCTTGCTTCTCTCCCTTGTTATTTACTTCGCGCGCTCCGCCGAGCTTCGCGCCGTATCCGCTGAAACGTCGCGCGCCGCGCTTGAACGCGAAGTTATTGAAAGAAAACGCACGGAAGAGGAGGTTAAGTTTCACGCGACTGCCATAGAGGAGGCGAACATAAAGCTTGAGCAGGAAATAACCGACAGAAAACGCGCCGAGCAGGAGGTTGTCCGGCACGCCGTAGAGCTTGAGCGGTCAAATTCGGAGCTTGAGCAATTCGCTTACGTCGCCTCCCACGACCTTCAGGAGCCTTTAAGGATAGTGGCGGGTTATGTACAGCTCCTTTCACGCCGCTACCGCGGCAGGCTCGATTCCGACGCGGACGAATTCATACGCTACGCCGTGGACGGCGCGGCCCGTATGCAGATGCTCATAAGCGACCTTCTTACGTATTCGCGGGTAGGCAAGGTTAAAGACTTCGCTCCGGTTGACTGCAAGGCAGTATTCAACCGGACGATAGCTAATCTGCAGAAGGCTATTGATGAAAACGGCGCGACCATTACGGAAAACGGGCTTCCGACGTTGATAGCCGACGCGTCTCAGCTTGAGCACCTGTTTCTTAATCTTGTTGGCAACGCCATAAAATATAAGAGCGAACTGCCGCCCGTGGTTCATGTTTCGGCGATTGACAAGAAAACCGACTGGCTGTTTTCCGTGCGCGACAACGGCATAGGCATAGATCAGAAACATTTTGACCGCATATTCGTGATTTTTCAGCGGCTTCACGGCAAGGCGGAATATCCTGGCACCGGCATAGGCTTGTCAATATGCAAAAAAGTCGTAGAAAACCACGGCGGCAGATTGTGGGTCGAGTCCGCGCCCGGGCAGGGAACAAACTTTTGCTTCACAATACCCAAGAGGAGAGAAAACTGATGATTCAGGAAAGAAACAAACTTATAGAAATACTTATGGTGGAAGATAACCCCGCTGACGTCCGCCTCACAAGAGAGGCTTTTAAGGACGCTAAGATGCTAAATAACATGCACGTTACAATTGACGGAGAGGAAGCCATGGAGTTTCTTCGCCGCGCGGGCAAGTTTAAAACAGCGCCGAGGCCGGACCTGATACTGCTTGACCTTAACCTGCCGAAGAAAGACGGCAGAGAGGTGCTTGCGGAAATAAAAAACGACCCCGAGCTTAAAAGAATACCGGTGGTGGTTCTTACGACCTCCGATGATGAAAGGGACATATTCAAGGCATACGACCTCCATGTAAACGCGTATATAACAAAACCCGTTGACCTCGACCAATTCATGAAAATAGTGGAGGCCGTCGAGGACTTCTGGCTTTCCGTGGTTAAGCTTCCCGCAAAATAGGCAAAGGAAGGGGCATGAACATTGAACCGGTAAGGATACTTCTTGTAGAAGACAACCCGGCTGACGCGCGTCTTGTAAAAGAGATGCTTAAAGACGCGGCCACGGGCGGGTTAACATCTTTCGAATACGATATAATCCATGCCGCAAGACTATCCGAGGCGCTGAAATATCTCGGGTCAGAGGGGTTCAGCGTAATGCTTGTCGACCTTGACCTGCCGGACAGCAGGGGCATTGAAACATTCTTGGCCGTTCACAAGGCCGCGCCGTCGGTGCCTGTTGTGTTGCTTACCGGCCTTGCCGATGAAGCAATGGGCGTTAAGGCGGTTAAGGAAGGCGCTCAGGATTACCTTGTAAAGGGGCAGGTTGACGAAAATGCGCTTGTGCGCGCCATCAAGTACGCTCTTGAGCGGCACAGGGCTATCGTTGAGAGGCACGCGCCAGCGCCTCAAACCAACGGACAAAAGGCCGCCTCCGGAGAGAGGCCGCCTTTTGATATAATCGGTTCCGCGCCGAAGTTCAAAGAGGTGATGGCGCTTATCGGAACCGTCACAAAGACGTCCACGACGTCCGTTCTTATAACCGGCGAGACCGGCACAGGCAAGGAGCTTGCCGCCAATTCCATACATTATTTAAGCAACAGGCGCGAAGGCCCCTTTATAAAAGTAAACTGTAGCGCGATACCAGACGCGCTTCTTGAAGCTGAAATGTTCGGCTATGAAAAAGGGGCGTTTACCGACGCCAAGCAGAGCAAAAAAGGCCTTTTCGAGCTTGCTCACGGCGGAAGCATTTTTCTCGATGAAATAGGCGATATGGACCTGAGGCTTCAG
This sequence comes from bacterium, assembly GCA_004298725.1. Lineage (GTDB taxonomy): Bacteria > Desulfobacterota > GWC2-55-46 > GWC2-55-46 > GWC2-55-46 > SCQA01. Next base: position 4,235 of record SCQA01000100.1, on the reverse strand, counting down.
CCTAAATTGCTTCAGGTACTCGAGAACAGAGTATTTCGCAAGGTTGGAGGCACAAAAGACATTCACGTTGACGTTCGGGTTATAACCGCCACTAATAAAGACCTCGACGCGATGGTAAAGGAAAAAAGGTTCAGGGAAGACCTCTTTTACAGGCTGAAGGTTATGGTTATAGAGCTTCCTCCTCTACGCGAAAGAAAGGAAGACATAATACCCATTGCCGAACACTTTCTGAGTGAAAACTGTAGGGCATCCGGCGCGAATAAAACCATTTCTAAGGAATGTTATGCCGTGCTGGCTGAATATCCTTGGCCGGGTAACATACGCGAGCTTAAAAACACCATAGAACGCGCCGCCATACTCGCTCACGATTCAGACGAAATATGCCCGCGTCATCTGCCGCTTGATATTGCCGGAGCATCCATCGGCGTCATGCCGGAGCTGGGCGCAACGCAGACGGATATTACGCTTGATGAGATGGAACGCCGCTATATCAGGCATATCCTCGCAAAAACCAACGGCAATAAAACAAAGGCCGCAGAAATACTCGGCATATCGCGCCTTACCCTCAGAGAGAAACTTAAAACCCCGCAGTAGTCTTTTTGCATAAAACAACTCATCGGATATGTCTTCCACCGCTGTCGCACTACGTTCATGCTATCGGTAAGTTTATTACCAGACAAAACCGGTAATAAAATTACCGCTTACCGTAAAACTCTGCCTGAGCCACTATGTAACTATTTGTAAAACCAACATTTATTAGTTTGGCACACCTCGTGCATTATTAAAATGCACCTGAAACAACCAAAAAGCAATTCAATTTTCAAAGGGATTGGAATATGGCTCTTAATAGCATAAATAAGACGATTCTTGTTGTTGACGATGACATGGCAACAAGATTTTTTTTGTCAGAGGTCTTTACGATGGCTGGCTATAAGGTTGAAAGCGCCGTGGACGGCCTGGCCGGCCTTGAATTATTACGGCGCAATAAATACGACCTTATTTTAACCGACGTGAACATGCCGCGGCTGAGCGGAATAGATTTTTATATTGCCGCCGTTAAAGAAATCTCCTCGCTAAAAGAGCATTTTATATTCATGACGGCTAATATTACCATGCCTGTCTGGTCGGCCATAAGCAAACTTAACAGGGAATGCCTTTTAAAGCCTTTTAAGATTACCGAACTGCTAAGCAGGGTGGATACTTTTATGCACGAAACATTCGTTACTTCCAAAAAGGAAGAAGGTAGCAGGGGTGAAAGAAGGTTTACGTTCGACGCGGCATGTGAAATATTAGAAAAGGATTTAATCGGGGCGAAACCCCTTATTGCCGTTATAAGCGACGTTTCAGGAAGCGGCCTTAAAATAAAGTATCCGGCGGAGCCTCTGCCGCCGGGACTGCAAATAAGCATTTACGCCGGAGTTAATTCCATGAATATTTTAAGAGGGGCCGAAGTGGCATGGTCTAAAACAACCGGCGACAATTATGCGGTATCCGGGCTTAGCCTTTCAAGCCCGGTGCCGGTCTTTTCCATGATAAGAAGCCACGGCGTCAAGGAAACTTTGAGACTTGCCGGTTGAAGTGACACTATTATAAACGGCATTAACTGCGTACAGCATGACAGGCGAGCTAAGATAACCTTTTTAACAACGGGGGTAAATATGCTGGCACGGAAATTAGATAAGAAAAACAGCTTGCGGTTCCCTTTAATTCCAGCGCGGAAAAATATTAACCAATTGCATGCTAAGCGCGCTTGTGTAAGTTTTGTTTCTCCCAAATGGCCTGTTCCGTTTGTCGGTTGCGAAAATAAAGCTAAAAAACTGACTGCATTGAAAATGACCGTCGTTGAAATGGACACGGAGCGGAGCGTTGCCCGCTCAAGCGGATTTAATTCAGCCGCTAAGGGCAATGATTTGGCAACTGAAAAAAGGCGCAAGAAGACGCATGGCGCGTCAGGGGAAGCAACACCGCAGACAGAAGGCGTGGCGACTGATTCAACAAGGTTCTACTTGAGCTGTATAAGGAAGTACCAGCTTCTTACCCGCAAGGAAGAAAAAGAACTTGCCCGCGCAATTTCAAGGGGCGATTTAAACGCGAGAAGAAAGATGATAGAGGCCAATTTGCGCCTCGTCGTAAGCATAGCCAAGCGTTATCTCAACAGGGGCTTTGCCCTGCAAGATCTTATAGAAGAGGGCAATATAGGCCTTATCAAGGCTGTTGAGCGCTTTAAGGCCTCCAAGGGGTGCAGGTTTTCAACATACGCCACTTACTGGATAAAGCAGTCCGTTGAAAGGGCTATGGCTAATCAGGCGGAGACGGTGCGGCTTCCGGTGCATGTCGGGCTTGATATCGCCAAGCTTACAAAGGCAACGAGAGAGCTTACGCTTACATTCCACAGGCAACCGAGCATTGAAGAGCTTTCGGCAAAAACAGGGCTTTCCGGCAGGTATGTAAAAAAACTCAGCACAATAAGCAACAAGAGCTGTTCATTAGACACTTCTTTTGCCGACGGTTCCGAGCAGACACTTCTTGAAAGGCTTGAGGACTGTAATGTTGCCACGCCAATGGAAATGATAGACGCAGGAAGGCGTTCAGACAGCGTAATGAAACTGCTTGATATGCTTGACGACAACGAAAGGGTTATGCTCAGGTTAAGGTTCGGCTTTGAAAATGACGAGCCGTTGACCCTTGAAAAAATAGGCGAGCACTTCGGCGTTACAAGAGAGCGCGCAAGGCAGATAGAGGTCAAGGCGCTGGCAAAGCTCAGAAAAATCATGAGCGAGACTGAAAAAGAAGCCCTCGCGGTTTAAAAACACTGTGTTAAGAAAGAGTTATCAGTAATAGGTTAACGGTTGTCGGTGAAGGAATTTTATCGCTCCCATGCTCCCGAGTACATGTGTGATAAGGCAGGGGGGAACGATAAAACGTAGTGCGACTTCAGTCTCGCTGTCATTACTGTGCCGCCAAAATAATTTTACTTCACCGGTAGCTGTTCACTGATAACAGATAACTTTTTTAAACATCCCTCGGCACGGCAAGTCATTAGGGGGGAACGATAAAACGTAGTGCGAGACTTCAGTCTCGCTGTCATTACTTTTTTAAACATCTCTCGGCACGGCAAGCATCTTGTCAAGCGCGGCCTTGGCTTTCAAGCGCACGCTCTCGTCAACCGTTATGATATTCTTCATTTCCTTAAGCGCGATTACAGCGTCCTCAAGCGTGGTAAGCTTCATGTTCGGGCATATGAGCGCCTTTGAAGGAATTATGAACTTCTTGTCCGGGTTTTCTTTTTTAAGCCTGTAAAGTATCCCCATTTCAGTGCCTACTATAATTGTTTTCGCGGAAGTCTCTTTTGCGAATTTATACATGCCTGATGTTGAGCAGACGTGGTCGGCAAGCTTTACAACGTCCGGGTGGCACTCCGGGTGGCATACAAACACCGCGCCCGGGTTTGCGTCCTTAGCCTTTATTACCTCAACTGGTTTTAGCCGCTCATGCGTGGGGCACCAGCCGTGCCACCATTGCATCTTTTTACTTGAAGTCAGCGAAACGTAGTGCGAAAGGTTCTTATCCGGTATCATGTACACGCGTTCAGATGCAACGGAATTGACAACTCTTACGGCGTTTGCCGAAGTACAGCATATGTCGCTTAACGCCTTTATTGCCGCGGTCGTGTTTACGTAGGCCACGACCGGCACGCCCGGACGTTTTTCTTTTTCCTTGATAAGGTCTTCCGGCGTTATCATGTCCGCCATCGGGCAACCGGCGTCGGGGCGAGGCATTATGACGGTTTTATCCGGCGAAAGTATCGCCGCGCTCTCAGCCATGAAGCGCACGCCGCAAAATAGAATTACCTTCGCCGTTGACTTTGCCGCTTCTTGACTAAGCGCGAGAGAGTCTCCGGTAAGGTCGGCAACTTCTTGTATTTCGTCCCTTTGGTAATTGTGCGCGAGCATTATAGCGTCTCTTTCTTTTAAAAGCGCGCGAACTTCTTTTTTAAGCTCTTCCATGTGCTTGTTGTTTTTCATGGTAATTTCCTTAAAAACGGATTATAAAATATAATATCTAAAAAGGAAACTTTTATTAATCGCCATGCCGCTAAAACTTGAAGAAAAAGAAAAACTAATCGGTCTTGCGCGCGCAACCGTTGAGCTGTACGTGCGCGAAGGTAAAAAGCCGGTTGTAAATATCACCGAGCCGGCGCTTTTATCGGACAGCGGCGCGTTCGTAACGCTCAG
>SCQA01000099.1 GCA_004298725.1 bacterium | reverse complement strand
TATTGTGCTGTGTTTTTTTCTTATTCCGGGTTTCGGCGCAAACGGCGCGGCCATAGCTCACGTAATTTCATATGCTATTGCCGCTGTATCGTATCAATACGTAGTCGGAAAGCATCTTAAAATATGGCTACATCCTTTTTAATGATATGACTGTAATAAATCAAGGCATAAAGTCCGTAAATATCCAAAAGTGTTTTGTATGCGGCTCCGGCGGAGTTGATTTATATTCCGGTATGCGCGACAGGTTATTTGGCGCTCCGGGCGTGTGGTCAATAAGCCGGTGCTCAAACGCATTGTGCGGGTTTATGTGGCTTAATCCTCAGCCCCTTCCCGAAGACACGGGCAAACTTTACACCGGCACGTATTATACGCACAAGCCGCCGGAGTATTCAAGGCTGAAACGCCTGACGCGCCGATTAAAACAAGGCGGTTTTGGCAGGCTTGTGTGGTCTTCCATGTATCATCAGGGGGAGAAAAAAGGCAGGTTGCTTGAAGTAGGTTCCGGCGCGGGGTATTATTTAAACGAAATGCGCGGCCTTGGCTGGACAGTCGAGGGTGTTGATTTTGACGATGGCGCCGTAAAGTGCGCTAAGGACGCATATGGTCTGAATGTGCAACGCGGCACGCTGAAACAATGTTGTTTTCCGGATAATACGTTTGACGCCATAACCGCCAACCATGTGCTTGAACATATACACGACCCATTCTCGCTTTTGAAGGAATGCCTGAGGATTTTGAAGCCCGGCGGTTGCCTTGTGGTTACTTGCCCGAACGCTAAAAGCCTTGGGCATAAGCTTTTTAAAGACGCCTGCTACCATCTTGACCCGCCACGGCACTTGTATGCTTTTACGAACGATTCGTTAAAGGCTCTTGCCCGAAAGGCGGGGTTAAAGGTTTTATCAGCGCGTTCCACGGTCAACGCGGCAAGGCACATCTTCACTACGAGCAGAGAAATTCGGCGCATTGGCAAAAGCCCGCAGGAGTATATGCCGTCGAAGTTTGAACGCGCCTTAGGCGTTTTATTCATGGCAATTGAACTTATTACTCTCATTGTAAATAAAGACGCCGGCGAAGAACTTGTGCTTGTGGCGCGCAAAAACAGGTAGTTTAACATGGCTGAATCGCTTGTGTCGGTTATAATCGTCAACTACAACGGCAAGAAGTTTCTTGGCGATTGCATAAGCTCGGTTAAGCAGAACGCAAGGTACAGCCATGAAATTATAGTCGTTGACAACGCCTCAACTGACGGCAGTGCCGAATATGTTGAAAATAACTTCCCCGGCGTTAGCATTGTAAGGGCAAAAAAAAACCTCGGCTTCACCGCCGGTAATAACCTCGGTGCGAAGAGCGCGAAAGGGAAGTACCTGCTTCTGCTTAACAACGACACAAGGCTGATTACTTCGCTTACTCCGGCTTTACGTGAATTCGATAACGATAAAAAACTCGGCGCGCTCGGATGCAGAATGTATTTTGACGGAGGCGGCTTTCAGGCGTCTTTCGGCTACGAGCACACCCCGCTTAGAATAATACTGACATGGACAGGCCTGTATAGATTTACCGGGTCAACGCTCGTTAGAGAGATTGATGAAAACGAATCATCCTACGCAAAGCCGCGTGACGTTGACTGGGTAACCGGCGCATTTCTTATGACGCCGAAAAGTCTTTGGGATAATCTTGGCGGGCTTGACGAGAATTACTTTATGTATGTTGAGGACGGCGATTACTGCAAAAGAGCGCGCCAAGCCGGATTTAGAGTTGCATACACCCCGAATGTTGAAATAATCCACTACCGCGGCGGCGGCAGGCCGTGGGGAGGGGAAAGGGCGCTATTCAATCAGATGGATTCATATGTCACTTATACGCGCAAGTTTCATAACGGCTTTGTTCTTTTTTTCTTTCGCACTGCGCTTGGAACAATCATGTCGTGCCGCGCGCTCGCGTATTTTCTTCTCGGCCTTTTTAACAATAAAGCGGGCCTGTCGGAAAAACAGCGAGCTTTTTTCGGGGCCGCGCTACGGTTACTTAAAATAAGATGATAACTTTTTTTAAAAGAAGCTATTTGTTTCGCAAACCGTATCTGGCGTTTATCCATGGGCTTATTGATGCCGTTGGTTTCATTTTGTTTAGAGGAGGCCGCGGCAGGCCGTTCCCATCTGACGTTAAACGCATATTAGTGTCGCGCATAGACCACCTCGGGGACGTTTTTATCTCGGCCTCGGTTTTGCCGCATATTAAAAAGGCATTTCCAAAAGCCGAAATAGATTTTCTTGCCGGAAGCTGGGCTGGGCCGCTGTTGTCGACGAACCCGCTTGTGGCACGGCATATCGCGTATGATTCGTTTAAACTCAGTAGGGTTAATGCCGGCGTTCTTGCAAGGGCTGTCAAGTCGTTCTCATCTTTTACCGGAAATGTCAAGGAACTGCGGAAAAGCCGTTATGATATCTGCCTTGATCTGCGCACGTTTTCGTCTAATTCCATTTTGCTTTTATTTTTAGGGGCAGGAAAATTTAACGCGGGTTTCGCAACCGGCGGATGGGGCTTTTTGCTTGACAGGATTATTCCGTACAGGGATGGCGTACATGAAATTTCGCATATGGCGGACGCGCTTGGCGCGCTTGGAATAAAAACAGACGCGGAAAAGCTCCGCGCTGAATTTACTTTGAGAAATACCGCTGTAAAAGAGGCGAGCGTGCTGTTAAAGCAGTACGCTGTCTCTTTTGATGAGCCGTTCGCGCTAATTCATATAGGAAGCGGTCTGCCTGCCAAACTATGGAGGGATGACAGATGGCAGGAGCTTATTAACATTTTGCCGGAAAGGTACGGCTTAAAGCCGATTGTCTGCGGGGCTGATGAAAGCGCCCTAAAGAGTTGCATAAAACTCCCTGCTTTGTTAAAATTAAATGTTTTTGCTTCGCTTGCCAAGCAGGCCTCGCTTTTTATCGGGCTTGATTCTTTTCCGGCGCATCTTGCCGCGTCCTTCGGAACGCCTACCGCGGTTATCTGGTGCGGCGTAAACGACCCGGTAAGGTGGAAGCCGCTTGGTAAAAATATTGTTGTTATACAGAAGTGTGTGGACTGTTCGCCGTGCTTTCTCAAAGATGGTTGTAAAACAATGAAGTGCATGGATATAAGCGCTGACGATTGCGTTAAAGAAATTGACAGGCTTATCAGAAATACCCGGCCAATGAAAGGGCTGTAAAAAACACAAGGAAACGGAGAGCTAAGAGTTATGAATATTTGCGTTATCGGAACCGGCTATGTCGGCCTTGTCACGGGCACGTGTTTTGCCGATTTTGGCGTAACCGTAGAGTGCGTTGACATAGACGTGAAAAAGATAGAAATGCTTAAGCGCGGCGAGATACCCATTTACGAGCCGGGCCTTAAAGAGCTTGTGGACAAGAACGTTGCTGAAGGCAGGCTTACGTTCACAACCGACCTTACAGATTCCATAAATAGAGCGCTTGTAGTTTTTATAGCCGTTGGCACGCCTCCTCAGGAGGACGGTAGCGCTGATTTAAGCCATGTTAAAGAGGTGGCAAGAACCATAGCCAAAAACCTTAACGGCTATAAGGTTATCGTAACCAAGAGCACCGTTCCGGTTGGCACAGGCGCTATCGTTGAGGAAATAATAAGAAAAGAATGCGGCGCCGGGCATAAATTCGACGTTGTATCAAACCCGGAGTTTTTAAGGGAAGGCTCGGCAATCGAGGACTTCATGCGGCCAAACAGAGTTGTGCTCGGCGCAAGGAGCGAGCAGGCCGTCGCCATAATGAAAGACTTGTATTCGCCGCTGTATCTTCTTGAGACGCCGTTTGTGATAACAAGCGTAGAAACTTCCGAACTTATCAAGTACGCCGCTAATGCTTTTCTTGCGACGAAGATTTCATTTATAAACGAGGTGGCCAACCTTTGCGAGAAGGTCGGCGCAGACGTGAGCATGGTTGCCAAAGGCATGGGGCTTGACCATAGGGTAGGGGCTAAGTTTTTGCACCCTGGGCCGGGGTATGGCGGCTCGTGTTTTCCAAAAGACACGTCCGCCATAACTAAAATCGCAAAGGCGCACGGCTATACGTTCAGAATAGTCGAGGCGGTAATTGACGTGAACGCGCGTCAGATGGAGCTTATGGTTGAAAAGATACGCAAACTTGCCGGCTCTTTAAACGGCATAAAGATAGGCGCGCTTGGAATAGCGTTTAAGCCTAATACCGATGATATAAGAGATTCGCCGGCTGTGTATATTATAGAAAGGCTTATAGCCGAGGGCGCAATTGTAAAGGCATACGACCCCGCAGGCATGGATAACGCCAAGCAAACGCTCTCAAAAAAAGTGGTTTATTGCAAAGACGCGTATGAAGCTGCCGAAGGCGTTGACGCGCTTGTGATACTTACCGAATGGAACCAGTTCAGAAAGCTCGACCTCGGGCGGATAAAAGAGCTTTTAAAGTCACCGAAGATGGCGGATTTAAGAAATGTTTATGAGCCTGCATCAATGAAGGCGCTTGGTTTTGAGTATGTGTCCGTCGGAAGGTAGTTTTTTGCGCAGTGCAAAGCCCCTCATTTTATAAAATGAGGGGCTTTGGTATTTTTAACGGAAATAATTATTATTTTGACTGATATAGGGTAAAGGTTTTTTACGCGGCGTGTTCTTTAAGGCCCTCAAGTCGTTTTCTAACGGCCGGCGGGAGGTGAATAGCCTCCGTGTCCATGTTGGATAGGATTTTCAGAAGAACGTCAATTTTGTCTTCCGTAACAAGCCCTTTGTGGATAAGCGCGCGCTTTTCGCCGTTTAGAACGCATATGCCGCCGTCGGTGTTTACCTCGCCTTTTCTAAGGTCTTCATAATCAAGCCTTATGCCAAGTCCGGTTACAGCG